>NZ_JBMDJJ010000014.1:0-129211 GCF_057809135.1 Chryseobacterium sp. FG46
CACAAAGAGAAGAATCCCGCTCTTTACAAGGCTCCTCCAGACATCGACGTTAAAGGAGAGCGCTTCGGTTCTCAACGAAAATCAGGATAAAGTCATATGAACACCATAAATAAAAAAATTAATTCTCTACAATAGTCCATTGTAGAGAATTAGTTTTCATGAGAAAAAAGTACACGGATTTAGAATGTATGATTATAGAACGGAAATCTTGATATAAGTATATATCAATCGTTTAAATAAACTTATTTTATTACATTTGAAAAAAAACACACATGAATTCCGAAGAATACTTCTATGCCATCGCCCTCCGCGAGTGCAGCCAGATTGGCGATATCCATTTTCATAAACTTATCCGTACTTTCGGAAGCGCTCAGGAAGCCTGGAAAAGAGCCAGAAATGAGTATAAAAAGCTGGAAGGGATAGGACAAAGAACGGTTTCAGACATTGGAAATAAGGCTCATTTGGAATTCGCAGAAGAAGAATTAAATTTTTGCGAAAAAAATAATATCCAGATCAGGCTAAAACATCTTAAAGAAACCCCACCCCTGCTTAATGAATGTAATGATGCACCGGCTATTCTTTATCAAAAAGGAAATATGGAGGAGGCACAACCAAAAGTAAGTATTGTAGGAACCCGGAATATGACAACTTATGGGAAGCAGTTCATTGAAGACTTTTTTGAAGCAACACAATCTTCAGAATATATATCTGTAAGTGGTCTCGCCTTAGGCATCGACAAAGAAGTTCACGAACAGTCTATTCGCCACCGGAAACCTACCGTAGCGGTTCTTGCCCATGGTTTCAAGTATTTATATCCGGCAAAAAACAGAAAACTTTCTGAAAAAATTTTACAGGAAGGAGGCGCATTAATAACAGAGTTCAGCTCTGCAAGAAAACCAGACCGGGAAAACTTCATCCAAAGAAACAGAATTGTGGCAGGGATATCTCCGGCAACTATTGTAGTGGAAACCGGTTTTGGAGGAGGCTCTGTAAGCACAGCTGCCTTCGCTAATGATTATAACCGTGATGTTTTTGCGCTGCCTGGAAAAATTACGGACAGCTGCAGCCAGGGATGTAATCAGTTGATTTTCCATAATAAAGCAACAGCCATTTCTACCTTAAAAGATCTTATCGGACTTCTCGGATTAAATGATCCCAAAGAAAAAATGGAAGAGTTATTTCCTTATTGCGAGACTACCTTACAATTGTCTGGCAATCAATTATTAATACATCAATCTATTAAAGACCAGCCTCAGATTTCATTAGATGATCTGGCCCAGAGAATTGATCTTCCCACTCACAAAATTTTACCAATAATTTTGGAATTGGAACTTTTAGGGAAAGTAAAATCATTTTCCGGGAGGCAATTCATCGCCATTTAAGATTTAACGATTTCTTAATACTGCATTATTTCACACATAACATTTCATTTTTAGCAAAATTTGAACGTAAATTATTAATTTAATAATATTACGAAACATTATTATTTAATTTTTAACAATGTTAAAATATAGTGTTGTGAATCTTGAAAAAAAAATTAAATTTGTTGACAATAATATTCAACCTTAATATATGGAACAATATAATATTGACCAGAAAATCCAAGAGTTTATTGCAAAAATTGAAGCAAAAAATCCTAACGAACCGGAATTTTTACAGGCTGTAAAAGAAGTTGCCGTAACCGTAATTCCATTCATTGCTACTAAAAAAGAATATACCGGAATGAAGCTGCTTGAAAGAATGGCTGAAGCTGAAAGAATTATTATTTTCAGAGTTCCATGGGTTGATGACAAAGGAGAAATTCAGGTTAACAGAGGTTTCAGAATTCAAATGAACTCTGCTATTGGACCATACAAAGGAGGAATCCGTTTCCACCCTACTGTAAACTTATCCGTTCTTAAATTCTTAGCTTTTGAACAAGTATTCAAAAACTCTTTGACAACTCTTCCAATGGGAGGAGGTAAAGGAGGTTCAGATTTTGATCCACAAGGAAAATCTGATATGGAAGTAATGCGTTTCTGCCAGGCTTTCATGACGGAATTGTGCAAGCACATCGGTCCTGAAACAGATGTACCTGCAGGTGACATTGGTGTTGGAGCAAGAGAAATCGGATATTTATTCGGACAGTATAAAAAAATCAGAAACGAGTTTACCGGAGTTCTTACAGGAAAGGGTCTTGCTTACGGGGGTTCATTAATCCGTCCTGAAGCTACAGGATACGGTGTAGTATACTTCGCTGAGCAGATGCTTAAAACAATCGGACAGAATTTCCAGGATAAAATCGTAACAGTATCAGGTTTCGGAAACGTAGCTTGGGGAGTTATCAAAAAAGCAACTGAACTTGGCGCTAAAGTAGTAACAATCTCTGGACCAGATGGATATATCTATGACAAAGATGGTATCAGCGGAGAAAAGATCGATTATTTATTAGAGCTTAGAGCTTCAGGAAACAACAGAGCTGAAGACTATGCTAAAAAATATCCTTCTGCTGAATTCCATGCTGGAAAACGTCCTTGGGATGTGAAGTGTGATGTTGCCTTCCCTTCTGCAACTCAAAACGAATTAGATTTAGATGATGCAAGAAAATTAGTTGAAAACGGATGTGTTTGTGTGACTGAAGCTGCGAACATGCCTTCTACACTAGACGCGATCAACTATTTCTTAGATAATAAAGTATTATTCTCTCCTGGTAAAGCTTCCAACGCTGGAGGTGTTGCAACATCAGGATTAGAAATGACTCAGAACTCTATCCGTCTTAACTGGACTTCTGAAGAAGTTGATGCAAGATTAAAGGAAATCATGATCGGTATCCACAAAGCTTGTAGAGACTACGGAAAAGACGAAGACGGTTATGTAAACTACGTAAAAGGTGCAAATATTGCCGGCTTCGTAAAAGTAGCAGAAGCAATGTTGGCTCAAGGAGTTGTGTAACGAAAAAAACAAAGGTTGGGAAAAACTCCCGACCTTTTTTGATATAGCCTGTTCCCGGGATAATGGGAAAAAAGTAAAAAGTGAAAGGAGAAAGCGCTGCTATATGCAGCGCTTTTTTTATTTTTATATCATGCAAAGCACCTTTACAAATATTGATGAATACATTTTCCTATTTTCGGTAGAAATACAGGAAAAGCTTCAAGAACTTAGGAAAGTAATTCATTTACAGGTTCCGGATCTTGAAGAATATATTGGATATCAGATGCCTGCCTTCCGGTACAAAGGAAAACCATTGGTTTATTTTGCGGGTTACAAAAAGCATATCGGATTCTATCCCGGAGCTGAAGGTATCCGGAATTTTGAGACAGATTTTAAGGAAAGAAAATATAAGTTTTCTAAAGGCGCTGTCCAATTTCCAATTCATGAAGATCTTCCACTGGATCTGATTACTAAGATCCTCCTGTTCAAAGTGGAAGAAATTGAACAAAAAAAATCCTGAAATACAAGATTTCAGGATTCCGGCTGGTGTTTGCTTAGTGCTTTTACTTTTTCTTCTTTTTGCCTTTCTTCTCTTCTTTAGGAGCATCTGCAGGTTTAGTGGCATCAGTAGGCGTTGTACTTACTGATGGATCGGTTGCCGGTGCAGTTTCCATTGTAGTGGCAGGTGATTTTTCCTGTTGATTCTTCGGATCCGAAGGACTTGTAGTCTGTGTATTCGGTTGTTGAGTTTGAGTTGTCGCAGGGTTATTAGTAGAAGTATCGGCCGGCTTTTGTGGTGTTGATTGTGCTGATACTGCGATTACTCCGACTAATGTAAACGCTGCCGTTAAAAATAACTTTTTCATAATATAATATTTAAATGATTGTTTAACTAAAACGAAGCTTCATTTGTAAAATTATATGTAAAAAGCTTATTTAACGTACTTTATAATTATTTAAGAGGAATTTGCAAAAATGAGTTCGGATTGATTTGGTTGGAAGATCGATGCTGGAAGCTGGAAGTTTATTCCGGTTGAAAGACTTTAATTAAACCGTTTTACTATCAAAACTTCCTTCTCCCCTCTTCCTGCTTCCATCCTTGAAATCTACTTCCCTATATTCTTCATCATTTTTTCTACGAATTCAAATGCTGCAGGGCAGATAACAGTATTTTTCAGCATCAAATTATTGATCTGGTAAATCTTCTTACGGTCTGTATGGGGATATTCACGACAAGCTTTTGGCCTTACATCATAGATAGAGCATGTATTATCACTATTCAGAAAAAAACAGGGAAGATTCTGTAATACCTTGTCATTATCTTCATCCACTCTTAAAAACTTTGCTTCAAAGTCTGCAGATTTCATTCGCAGATGCTTGGAAATCCGCTCAATATCTTTTTCAGTATAGAGAGGACCGGTTGTTTTGCAGCAATTAGCACATTGCAGACAGTCTATTTCTTCAAAAACTTCGTCGTGGGTTTCCTGTACTGCATAGTCAAGGTTTTTGGGTGGTTTCTTTTTTAATCCGTCCAGAAATTTCTTATGCTCTTTCTGCTTTTGTATCGCTTGTTTTTTATAAAAATCTAAATCCATTTATTCTTTGTTTATCACTGAATCCGGGAGTTCTTCTTTCTTATATTCATTGATTTTATCCAGATCCAGTACCGTTGAAAGATTTTCTTTGTTTGGATAATACATGGGAACAAATTTAGCTCCATATACAATTTCTCCTGTAGTATACGAAGACCTTTGAACCACCGTATTTGAAAACACTTCGTCAAAAGCGCGTACCTGCACAATAAGTTCCATATCCGTATTTTTAAAATCTTCTTCAGAAAACCCGTAAAACGGAGAGTTTTCATCAATTTTATGCACTACAGTCCAGTTGAGAGCCAGTGTATTGATTTTGCTCATCTGGGTCGTAAGCCTGTAAAAATTACTTTTGGCCACTCCGTTTTCCATCACCTCAATGGCTACAGATACAATAACGTCTGCATCCGTCAACGCATTATTCTTATAGGGAGCAAGCCTGAACATTAATGCTGAAGATTCCTGAAAAGGAGCAATAACGGCTATATCAGAAAACCTAAGATATGCCCGGGGTCTTGAAAATCTTCCGTAAAAAAGCCCTGTTGCAATGGCAAAGGTAAGCAATCCCAGAAAAGCTTCAAAAGTAGCCACAAGACTTGCCAGAAAACCTACAGGAGCGATTCTCCCATATCCAACTGTAGTAAATGTCTGAGAGCTGAAGAAAAAAACATCAATAAATTCATTAAGCGGATCACTCTTATCAATCCCGGTAAGATGCTCTACACCAATAAGATAATAGATCATAGCAAACAAAAGATTAATGATGATATAAGCAATAACCAGATAAGAAATAAAACGGAATGAAGAGAGATTCAGCATGGTGTGATACCAGCTTAGCCTGTTAAAAACGTTCACTCCTCTTCTCTGAACATTCGGGAGACCATCTTTATTGATAAACCTTCCTGAGGCATTGGTTCCGAAACCACTGTTCTCCGCATTTTTCTGACGGATCTTTTTTCTGAGTCCTCCTGTCATTTTTTAATCATTTTGACTTTATTATATTATGATTTTCCTCTACCAGTAAGCCATCTGATGATCAGCTCTTTTTTCAACTTACAGATATTTAAAAAGCAAAGTTAAGAATAGAATCCATTAAGATGTCAATGCTTTTTAGGAATCATCTTTTAACATTCATCATTCAGATGACAGATTGCTTTATCAAAGGGCTTTATTGAACTTTCATTCAAAAGAACTAAAACAAAAAAACAGCAGAAATTTTGAATATCTGCTGTTTATACAATCTTTATTAAAATAGTTTTATATAGGTTGTGCTGGTGATTCCATTACAGTAACACTTACATTGCTGACAGATTTTACAATCCCTGATTCTCCATGTATATTGGCAAGAAAATAAGGGAAGCTTTCGATAGGAAAAGCCCAATAATAATGTCCATTTACAGGAGAAGGAAAGTTGGCTTGCAATCTTCCGGTTAATTTCATAGGTACAAAGTATTCAACAGATGATCCTTTCAGTTTCGTAAGGATAGAAATTGATTTTTTAGAGTGAGCCGGTACGATGGTCTTGTAGCTGCTGGTCTCCGTAATTTCTTCAGAATTTTCTGTTCCTTCCGTTGTATCTCCTCCCACCACAACTTTTGTGCTTGCCGAAGCTTTTGCCACTAACGGAATATCTACGGATACTGATGCTGCCACCTCAAATGAGCCTGAGACAGTACGTTTCCAGGAGGTAGAGTATCCTTTTTTATAAGAATAGGTTACCGTAATTTCACTTTCTCTGTCGCCATTATTAATCGCCTCCGTGGTATAGGCATTATCCGGTAAATCCACCCCATCTGTTTTTATGGATACCTCAGGAGTTCCCAGAACAATGGAAACATTAGGATTAGGAGCTGTATTCCGTGTATCTCCATCTACAGAAAAGTCAGGATTAAAAATAATTCCATCCGGAACCTGACCAGAGTAAGCAAAAACATTTTTCAACCTCGTTCTTTCTCCGGAATAACTAATATCATATCCCATATCTTTCAGATGATTGGGCTTGAATGGGATTTCACGCTCTTCATTAGATGAACGATAGCGGGCACTCAGTCCATTATTACCTGCCAATTTAAACTCATCTACAATTTTCCAGCCTTGCTGAAGCATTTTCGCCTCTGTAAGCTGCGAATTCTTTACTTCAGAATAATTCACTTTTTCTGAATCATCATTAATAGTACTCACTTCATCCCTTGAACATGACACCGAAAACATCAGTAAGAGAATACAAATAGAATTGATTTTTTTAGTCATTTTAATAATTTTTTAGTGTTTAATAATTAAATTTACAAAAAATGGATTCTTTTAAGGTGTTTTTTTGCGAATTAATCAAATTTTAATCTTTCCCAATTTTTTCATTTTATACTTCTATATTTTTACAGCACGGGTTGTAAAATACTGTCTATATGAAATTTATCAATTTCGGGACTGGAATTTTTAATGTGAATTATATTAAATTTGAACTATGAAAAAGCTTGAATCAAGAGAAGATATTGAATACCTTGTCAATTCATTTTACAACAAAGTTGTTAAAGATGAAACCATTGGATTCTTTTTTAATGATATTGCTAAGGTAGACTGGGATCAGCATCTTCCTAAAATGTATTCTTTCTGGGAGTCTATTCTTTTCGGGCAGATGACCTATAAAGGAAATCCAATGGGTGTACACTTCCCGATTAACGAGATACAGGCGATGGAACAAAAGCATTTTGACAGATGGCTGCTGCTTTGGCGCACTACTATTGAGGAAAACTTTGTAGGAGAAAATGCAGACATGGCAATCTACAAATCCGAAAATATAGCCAAACTTATGGCTTTCAAAATGGAAATGGCCAGAAGGCTGTAAGGGCTTTGAGTTCCCGTTTTGAGGTTTTCGGGAATTGATTTTAGATGGAATTCTTTTTTGCTTTTTTAAGGAACTATTACTGTAAAGATATAAGCTGCCAGATTTACCAACAGAACAGTGCCATAAAGAACATTTGTCTTACCGCGACTTAAAGATAACATTACAATAAATACGGATAAAGAAAGCAGAATAATGTCTTTTTTGTCCAAACCTAATACAAGTGGAATATCATACATAATGCATACCGCTGAAACTGCAGGAATAGTAAGACCAATACTTGCCAATGCAGAGCCTAATGCCAGATTTAAGCTGGACTGGATTTGATTGGCTCTTGCTGCACGGATCGCAGCAACCCCTTCAGGAAGAAGAACTACGGCAGCAATAATTACCCCAACCAGGGATTTTGGAGCTCCAAGACTCTGCACCATACCTTCTATTGTATCTGATAATCCTTTCGCCATCAGTACGACAATAACAAGACAAATCACCAGAAAAATAAAGCTGATAAGCGTTTTTGGTAAAGAAGGTATATAATGTTCTTCAGGATGCTCATCAGGAACAATAAAGTAGCTTCTGTGACGAACCGTCTGTACCATCAGGAAAACCCCGTAGATGACAAGACATGCTATGGATATAAAAATAAGCTGTGCCTCGTTATAGAATGGTCCGTTGACACTTGATGTAAAATTGGGAAGAACAAGGGTAAGTATCAGAATGGAAACAATACTCACCAGATAAGTAGTTGCTGAGGTTCTTGCGAAGAACTGCTCATGATATTTAACGCCGCCTGCCAAAATACATATTCCGAGAATTCCATTAAGAATAAGCATTACAGCAGCAAAAACCGTATCTCTGGCCAGCGTGATCGCCTGATCTCCGCCGGCAACCATCAGCGAGATGATAAGTGCCACTTCAATAATGGTAATGCAAAGAGCCAGAATGATGGTCCCAAAAGGCTCTCCTACTTTATGAGCTACAACTTCAGCATGATGTACTGCTGATAAAACACTTCCGATCAATAAAATACCGGCAAGAATATCATTAAAGACACCACTTCCCATAAAACCGGAAAAATAGTACCCTACTGCCAGAATAGGAAAAATATAGGTATAATGTAAAAGTTCTCTTAGTCTCATATCGTGACTACAAAATACAAAAAATCTATAATAATTTCAATATTAAAAGAAAATATTAATAATATTTTAATGAGGCCAGAAGTTAAAATCCTGATAATCTGTGAACATATGGAACAGAAGCCCGATTCCTATAATCCTGATATTTCCTTTAAAGAACAACAGCAAAAAATACACCGCAATGGCATAATAGGAATGTAAAAAATGAAAGCCTATGCTTCCTCTTGACGGATCAAAAACAGGATTGGCAAAAAGATGATCCAGATCTACCATCATGGTAGCGAGAAGAATGAAATATGCGTTTTTCCAATTTTTACGATAAAAAATCAATGCAATAAAAACCGGAAAAACGAGATGTAAAAAATAATGTGTAAAGGTTTTGAGCAATGCGATGTCTGATGGAGCCATTCATGAAAATTTTATTCGGGGACTTTGTTTACCACCGTAAAATTAAGGGTAATTCTCCTTTTTTCGCTTTTATTTTTATCCAATAATTCTGAGCCTTGTTCCCATAGAACACGTAATCGATGTCAGAAATGATCCTTTTCTCAGTATTACTCAGTGTTTTCAAAGAAGAATACAACAACACATTATTTCTGATTACAATATAGTTTTCATTTAATCGGGGCGGCATTGCTATCGGATTTCGGGTTGATTTTATCGTAATACCGTTATTATGCTGAATGATTTTATTAGGTTGAAAAGGAATTGCCGTGAATTGATTTTCGTTATTGATCCACTTCTCAGACTGAAAATACTGCCAGGTTTTTTCAGGATTACGACTCTGAATATCGATCATATAGCTGGGCTGGATAATCTTTTGAACCGCCTTTTTTTCAACTTCATTAAAATTATCATCATATTCATAAGTGACAATGGTATCATTGATCTGTTCGAGATCTGCCACAGCTTTTAAAGAATTTATCTGCGAAGAATCTGCTATCCGTTTATTGAAAAAATGAGAAAAATTTCTGATGTTTTCTTTGTCTAATTCCAGTTCCAGAAATTGGTTTCCTTTCTGAAGTTTTGAAGTAATGCCATTAAAAATTTCCGGGTTTGAGTGATTTTTGATTTCAATTTCATCCTCATTTAACTCGATGGAAAAGTTCCGGATCTTCTGTCCTGAAATGAATGAAATGCTTCCCAGTGTATTTTGAATAAATTCATCTGCATCCCAAACATGATGTACAGAACTCTGTAGAAGTTTTTTCTGAATAGTTTCAAAAGCATGATCTGAAGTTCCCGCAATGCAATAATTTCCGTCTATCATAAAGAAAAACTGATCCTTCTGAAAGCGGTTATTTCCCTTATCCGCAGCCTTTTGATCCTTTAAAAAATCAATGAACTTCTGTTGATCTTTAAGTTCCAAAACTGTGTACCATTCGGACAGCCTGGTGTTTTTAATATGGAAGACCTGCAGGAAATCCGGTATTCTGATCCCTGAATATTTTATTGATCCTGAGCTTTTACTCTTTCTTTTACTTCCGGACCATTTTGAAGGATGAGTTACTAAGCTGAAGAGGTACTGTCCCGTTAATTTCTTCGTGTCAATTAAGACCACTGCATCTGCATTATCAGGAATATATTGGAGGCTTTTATTTTTATGAAAGACTAAAAAATATACTGCAACAGCCAGCAATAAAAATAACGGGACAATAATCTTCTTTTTTTTCATCTATAAAATTTGAGGATTCTTGTCTGTTTCCTTTGTTTTAAAAACCTGATCGAATATATCAAAGAAATACATTAAGCTGTTTTCCGAAGAATCTTTGATGTTATAATTCATCTCAGTCTGGATACTTTCTCCTTTTACTTCTGTTTTATAATACAATTCTCCAACATTTTTTTTGATCGCCTCCAATGTTTTTCTCTCTTTCGGACTTTTGAATTCTTTATCTAATCCTGTTAAAAGTTTCCGGATATCCAGTCTTCCCGACAAAGGATATTTCGCTGAATCTTTTGCCCATTTTCTGGAAATATCAGATTGGTCTACCGGCAGAATATTATCTGCTGAACTCATAAGATACACTACTCCATCTTTCACGCTAAAGAATAGCTGATCCACATAGCCTCCGTTTTTTTCTTCCTTAAATGTGTACAAATCTCCTTTTTTAGAGAATCTTTTAGAAAGCTTTTTATTAGTCGTCAGCATATCAAAAATACGGTTCCAGTAGCCTTCGTTCTCTGTTGCAAAAGCGAAAGTGAAGTTGGGAACAGCAATCTCTTTGGTTTTCTTTACTTCTTTTTCATTGAAATCTGCATCGTATTCATAATCGGTGTATTCTACTGTTTTAGATTTCAATTCGTTTAAAACAAAGATTCCGTTTCCGGGTGCAATTTTGGTAATTGCTTCTTCATCCAGTACAATTTTCATGGTTTCCATGATCAGCTCCATTTCTTTTTTGTACTCATTTTCTCCGGAATTCTGAAGAAGGCTGTACATCATGTCAAAACATTTTGCCCCGTTAACATTCATGGCATAGTAACCGACACTTTTTTCATTGATCAGTTGCAGCAGCTTTTTGTTTTTCTTTCCTTTATAAATGGCAGAGATATTCTTTTGAATGTCATTATTTCTGTGCTGATAATTATTCACCAGTCTTACTTTGTCTTTATCAAAATACAGATTGTATGTATAGTTGGAGTTGTACATGTTTTTGAAAAACTGTCCGTAGCCGTAATACTTCGTCATTTTTCCGTAGATACCTTCATTTACAATTCTTCCATAATCTGTGTACACAAAAACATCGGAATTGGCATCTCTGAATGTAAGCATCTCTTTTGGAACTTCAATTTCTAAATTTGAACTGAAATATCGGTCAAAACGATCTTCAGCGTTCTTTTTAACAACCTTAAAGTTTTCTCTTCGGATAGAGTCCTGTTCTTTCTGATAGGCTTTATCTTCTTCCTCATCATATTCTGCATCAGGCATTTCCTCTCCATTTTCAGAATTCTCAGCACTTTCTTTCTCTGCAGGATATTTATGGTGTTTCTCCAGGTATTTGATATCTTTCTGGATTCTTGCGATCTCGTTATTATTATCTTTAATACTTTCTTTCAGATACTTGATATCTTCCTTCAGGCTTTTGATTTCTTCTTTGTAATCAAACGGCTTTTCCGGCTCTTCGGTATACACTGTATCTCCCGGCTCTGCGTAAGCGGAGTCCACCACTGCAACTGCTGTACTGTCTGCAACTGCTTCCTCTGCCCAAAGATTCTTATACGGTTTTGTATAGCTGATCATGCTGAGAACAGCACGTCTTCCGTTCCACGCTACAAAAATATCATCATTGATATCTACATAAGAATAGTTCTTTCTGCTGGAAACTTCCTGTCCTTTTTTCTTTACAGAATTAATAAACTCCTGGAACTTTTCTCTATTATCAATGATAAAATGGGTATTATAAGCTTTAATCGAGTCATTAAAACTTGCATAGTGATATTGAACAGCATCATATTTGATTCCTGTTTTGGAATAATCTGTCCATGAAAGGTTTTCTTTGCTCTTTTTGCTGAGCTCATGCAGCAAAGGGTTCAGTTTATTCCAGTTGATTTTATTATTAAGCTGTTTTCCGTTAACTTCCATATAAAATACGGCATCGGAAGGAATTTTCATGCTGTTTTGAGCTAAACCCCATGTAAAGCCAAAGAGAACAAAAATAATGGTTTGCGTTTTTAATAAGATAGATTTCATGACTATAGTTTAGAAATTTATTGAAAAAGAATAGTGTTTTGAATTTGTTTTTTTTGAAGGATCAGATCCAGAATATCAGCCTCCAGCTTGAGTGCTTTTTTATTGGGAGAAAGCACATACGTATTATTCGTTTGTGATTTCACCGTGCTTTCAAACTGCATAATGGAAGTATATTTTGCATCGTTAAAAACCTCCTTATCAGCCTTACTCATCTTGTCATAATCTGTTTTGAAGGTATTTACTTTATTCCTTGTTAATATCTTTTTTTCAAGATTTTGGCTGTATACTTGTGTTGGAACCACTTTGCCCAATATTTTCTGAGCCTTTAGTTTTTCCAGACCGGCATTGATATTTTCTATTTTCTTGAAATTGCAGCTCAGTTTGATGATGTAATTATCAAAATCCATGGAAGTTTTCACATTACTGATTCCCGGAGTTGCTTTAAAAATTCTGGCAGCTTCATTGATTTTATTTTCAATTTCTGACTTTTTAGGAACTTTTTTTCCGTTGATGGTTTCCATCTTGGAAATTGAAGCCAGCCGTGTTTTGCTTTTACTGGCATTAAGAATAATAGTATATTCTCCTGTACCATCTGCTTTTACGTTCACCTTATCCAGAATATCGAAACAACTTGTTAAAAATAACAGGGGAAGCAGAAGAAGAAGAAATAGTTTTAATATTTTTTTCATGATTAGGTTTAAAACCACAAAATTACTTAATTCTGACCTTAAATCCTTATTATCTTTGATTTTTTGGCCATAAATAGCTGTTTCCCGGTACTTTTTCAGGGGAAAATACGGTACTTTCCCGTATATTATTTTTTAAATACGTCCTTTAAGATAGTCCTGGCGAAGATCTTCATCCAGTTTTTCAATAGCATACCGAAGGCAGGTTCTGGGCATTTCTTTATAATACTGATTCAGATAGAGGATCAGCTCTCCTTCATTTTTATTTCCCATTTCCCTTAGCAGCCATCCATTTGCTTTGTGCATCAGATCATGTGGATGTTTCAGATTTCTGGTGACGAATTCTTTTGTCAGATCAAATGCCCCTTTTTTTATATAATGCATTGTTCCGACAACAGCAATCCTTTTATGCCACATCTCATCAGATTCCGAAAGTTCTCTAAGAAGGTTTTCTTTCTGATTTTCAAAAGCATATCTGCCTAAAATTTTATAACAGGTTGAATCTACCAGATCCCAGTTATTAACATAAGGAAGATGATCCAGATAAAAAGCGACCATTTCTTCTTTTACTGCTTTATCTTTTGTTTTTTCGAACTTTGAAATCAGCATAAAAAGAGCCGTCAGTCTGTGCTCATGATATTTTGAAGAAAGTAAGGTGCTGAGTTCTTTTAAATTTATTTTCGAGTAATATTCTTTGGCTACAGAGCGTTGATCCGGAACTTTTACCCCCAGAAAAAAATCACCCTCACCATATTCTCCTTTTCCCGTTTTGAAAAATCTTGGAAAAAATTCTGCCTTTTCAGGAATGGATAAAACAGCAAGTGCTTCCTGTATTTCTTTAACAATACTCATAATAAATTAAGCTTTCTCTTCTAAAGCAATATTTTCCTGCTCGCCCTCCTCTTCTGCAATCTGTTTAGGGTTCGCCACTTTTGCAATAGTAAGCCCTTGAACAATGATAGAAAATACTACTACACAATAAGTTATACTTAAAATAATCTCACTGTATTCACTTTTAGGAACAGACATCGCCAATGCGATGGAAACTCCTCCGCGGATTCCGCCCCAAACGAGAACTTTTACCGTCTGTGGACTGAAACTTCTTCTCAGGGAAGTAAATTTTGTAGGTCCCCAAATAGAAATAAATCTTGCAAACAGAACTACCACAATGGCAAGTAAACCCGGAATCATGAAATGTCTGAGATCTTTAATCATCAAAAGTTCAAATCCGATGAACAGAAATAGTACAGCATTCAGAATTTCATCAATCAGCTCCCAGAATTTAATCAGATAGTCCTGCGTCACTGATTTCATTTTGAAACTTCTGTTGAAGTTCCCCATAAACAATCCTGCGGCCACCATTGTCAATGGTCCTGAAATATGCATTTGACGGGCAATAAGATATCCTCCCATTACAACAGAAAGTGTCACCAACACAGAGATAATATAATCATCCACTTCACGCATCAATCTTGAAGTAACCCATCCTAACAGAACCCCGAGTAAAAGACCTCCTCCGGCTTCTTTAAGCAGAAGCAATCCGATGGTTTCAACACTCAGATCAACTTCTTTTCCCACCGCCAGCTGTAAGATCACCGTAAATACTACAACCGCCATACCGTCATTAAAAAGAGACTCTCCGGCTACTTTTGTTTCCAGTGATTTGGATACATTGGCTTGTTTCAGTACACTCAGAACCGCTACCGGATCGGTAGGAGAAATCAAAGCACCAAAAACAAGACAGTAGATAAAAGGAAGCTTTATTCCCACATAAGGAAGCAGATAAAACATTCCGAATCCTACAACAAAGGTAGAAATCACAACACCTACCGTGGAAAATATCACTACAGGTCTGAACTGTTCTTTCAGATCATTAATATTAATATGAATTCCTCCTGCAAAGAGCAGAAAATTAAGCATGGCTCCCATCAGAACTTCTGTAAAATCTATGCCGTTCATGAGTTTATGAAGATGTCCGAAAGTTCTGGGAAGAACCGTTTCTCCGAACAGGACCAGAAAAATAGAAACCACAATGGCAATGACCATAATTCCGATGGTACTCGGAAGTTTTAAAAATCTATAGTTAAGATAGGCAAATATTGATGCTAATACGATTAATGCTGAAAATGAATAATATAATTCCACTAAGTGTTTTTATTTTAAGATTAATTGGTGAGTTCCAAATACAGTATTTTGATATAAATCTGCTTCCTATCCTTTTCCCATATATCAAACATCGCATCTTTAGAAGCTTTTGAACTCCTGGTATAATCCTGTCCTATATTCAGAATATTGAGAAGAATATACTCATCTCCCACGGAATTAACGACATAAGCAGTTTTCTCGGATTTTCCGTCTCCTGAACTTCTTATTCCTTCAGTAAGGGTACGGAACTGGTTCAGATGATGGATAAAGTTATTTCCATCTTTTACAGAATCATAAGCCCTAAGAAGAATTAACAGAATATCCAGATTGGTAGGATCTTTACCATACAAAGCTTTTCCCTGTTTGATACAGTCTGCAAAATTATTTTGCTTAAAAGCTTCTACAAGACTTTTAAAGCTGTCATCTGATGTACTTATTTTATCGTTCCTAAAATTTCTTCCGTAATACAGATATTGAGCTTCTATACTGTCCAGAGACTTTGGGTATCCTTTAAATTTGAAAATAAGTTTCTCGTAATTGTACGGAGAGTCGGAAGTCCTGAGACTTTTCTCAATAGCTTTTAAATCAATTTTTGATTTCTGGCTGAACCCAAAAACCGAAAATATGATGAATAAAAGGAAAAAGTGATACTTCATTAATTGTTGCTTTCTTCCTCGTCGTTGTCGAAATATTCGAAAAGGAAATCGTTGTATGGGAATCTGGAAATATGAATCTTCATAACCTCATCATAGATCATTTTCTTCATTTCCGGGAAGTTTTCTTTCGTTAAGGCAGAGATGAATACAGTTGGATATTTTGATTTTGCCATCCACGTCTTTTTCCATTCCTCAAGAGAAATATTTTTACGGGTTGAAGGCGTAAGATCATCTTCATCCTTTTTCTCATAGCTGAAATCATCAATTTTATTAAAAACCATAATCATCGGCTTCTGATGAGCGTTAATTTCCATCAGGATATGATTAACAGATTCTATATGGTCTTCAAAACTTTCATGAGAAATATCCACCACATGGATCAAAAGATCAGCTTCGCGAACCTCATCCAATGTAGATTTGAATGATTCTACAAGCTGAGTGGGTAATTTTCTGATAAATCCTACGGTGTCTGTCAACAGAAAAGGTAGATTTCCAATTACCACTTTTCTTACTGTGGTATCCAGTGTAGCGAATAATTTATTTTCAGCAAAAACTTCAGATTTTGAAATGGAATTCATCAGGGTAGATTTCCCTACGTTGGTATATCCTACCAAAGCTGCACGAACAACTTTCCCTCGGTTATTACGCTGGGTAGCCATTTGCTTGTCAATGGTCTTCAGTTTCTCTTTCAGCAATGTAATTCTGTCACGGATAATACGACGGTCAGTTTCAATCTCCGTTTCTCCCGGACCTCTCATTCCAATTCCCCCTTTCTGACGTTCAAGGTGGGTCCACATTCTTGTCAGACGTGGCAAAAGATATTGATATTGTGCCAGTTCCACCTGGGTTCTTGCATATGAAGTTTGTGCTCTTTGGGCAAAAATATCAAGAATAAGGTTGGTACGGTCCAGGATTTTCACTTCCATATCTCTTTCCAGGTTTTTAAGCTGCGAAGGAGAGAGTTCATCATCGAAAATTACGGTTCCGATCTCGTTTTCTTTTACATATTCTTTTATCTCAATAGCTTTCCCGCTACCGATAAAGGTTTTGGAATCAGGCTGAGTTAGTTTTTGGGTAAAACGCTTTTGTACGGTTGCTCCTGCTGTGAAAGCTAAAAACTCCAGTTCATCTAAATACTCCGTCAGCTTTTCTTCATCCTGATTCTGCGTGATAACACCCACCAGGACCGCTTTCTCATAGTTATGTTCTTTCTTTTCTAACATTAAGTTCTGTCTATGTTTATGATTTTTACAAGTTAATATTTTTCGGAAAAAAAACAAAATCAATTTTTATTTAATAATATATTTTAATATAAATTTAAGTTTGCCAGTGAATTATATTCAAAAAAAAATCAATAACTTTATATAATAAATTTCTGATTTTTAATTATTTAAATCAAAAACTAATTTCCGGAATATCATGATTATCCCTATCAGATGTATGATTATTGATGATGATGAACTGGACAGGCTGGTTCTTCAGCATTATATCAGGCAATATCAAAACATTGAAATTGTCGCTACTTTCGATGCTGTAGAAAAGGCAGTTCCCTATCTTGATATTCCTATTGATCTCCTCATTACTGAAACCAATTTAAGAGGTATGAGCGGCCTTGAATTCCGTAAACTGGCTCATAAAATACCTGCCTGCATTTTCGTAAGCTCACATCCGGAGCTGGCGGCCGAAGCCTTTGAGACTAATACTTTAGATTTTATTACCAAACCTCTTACTGCAGAACGCTTTCATTATTCTATGGAAAAGCTTTTTGCTTTTCTTGAAGTAAAAGAAAAATGTGAATGCTATGACGCTATTCTGGGGGAAAACTGCATCAAAATAAAAGAAGGAGGTCATGTTTTTCAGATTAAAATGAAAGATATTCTTTACCTGGAAGCTCTGAAAGATTACACCAGGATTATCACTCTTGAAAAAAATTACTGTATTTTAAATTCCCTGGGAAATCTTCTGCAAAAAAATTTTTTTGATTCTTTTGTCAGAATACACAGAAGCTATGCTGTTCCACGCCATCTTATCCGCGGAAAAAGCTGTCACGAAATAGAGCTGGCACATCGCATCAAGCTTCCTATTGGCCGAACCTATAAGGATAATCTTTCTTTTTTCAATCCTTAAAAAATATATTCGCAATTTATAAGATGCCATTGGTCGATTATTTCTGCCGTTGGTCTATAATCCTGTCATTCAATCAAGATAGTTGGTAACTTAGTCTTCCCAGATTCCCAAGGAAAACACATCTATTAATCCCCAAAACTGTTATCCATGGAAAGAACATCTATTTATTGTATCATTCTGTCTGTCTTTTTCATCCCCATACTGCACGCACAATCTGCAATTTTGGAAGCCGGACCGGATGCATCAGGAGCGAATGGTTTTGTTTCGTACAGTGCAGGTCAGACAACCTATCAGGAAAAAGGAACAGGAAATGTCGTTACTGCCAATGCAGAAGGAAGCGGATACAGAGAGAAAGCAAAAGCAGCGGCAGACAATTCAGAAAAACATCTCACTAATACAGCAGACATAAAAAAACAATTCCCAACAGACAGGCATATCATAATACTATAAATTCTAGGAACACAAAATGAATGTTACCAGGCTGCCCAACACAGCAACCCTGGAAGAAATAAAAAAACCATTCCCAAAAACTAATGACTCTCAAAAACTGGTAACCTTAAAAAGCTGATAACCAAACTAGATTTTTCAAACAAAGAAGTCCGCTATAAGGCGGACTTTTGTATGATAAGAGAAAATTTTTAATCCCAATCAGCGGCTACAAATTTCATTGAATTTCCTTGATCGTCTGATAAGGTAAGAAAATGTCCCTCAATAGAATAATTAGTCATGGTCTCTACTTTTTTCTTAAAAGAAGTTTCAAGATTCATATCCTGACAGGCTTTCATTGTGCTTACTCCTTTTGAAATGCTAACTTTTCCACCTTTTTTAAATTCCGAAACAAAAGACATCCTGTTACATCCCATATAAACACGTGCCTGAATTTTACCCCTTACCCTATTGGCAGTCAGATTCATTTCAGCATTATTGGCTGTTAATTGATCTTTTGAAAAGCCATCAAAAGAAATGAGCATCCATTGCCTTTGAAGAAAGGGATCCCTGGTGGGCACTGAGGAACAATTTAAAACGAGTCCTAAAAGTAAAACGGCAAAAAGTGGTAATAGTATCTTTTTCATGCGGATTATCATCCCATTTTCATACCAATCCGGGACAGAATCTCGTAAAAATTAGTAAATTAGCGACACAAAAATTATTTTATAAAATGAAAAGACTATTTCTACTATTCACTTTCTTGCTGGGCTTTGCTCAGATGAGGGCGGATGAGGGGATGTGGCTGCTAATGCTCATCAAAAGACTTAACGGTGTTGATATGCAAAAAGAGGGTCTACATCTTACGCCTGAAGAAATTTATTCAGTAAACAATTCAAGCTTAAAAGATGCTATCGTAAGTTTCGGTGGTTTCTGTACAGGTGAAATTGTTTCGGATAAAGGACTTATATTTACCAACCACCACTGTGGTTACGGTGCTGTTGCTGCGGCTTCTACACCGGAAAAAGATTATTTGAAGAACGGTTTCTGGGCAATGAAACAGAAAGACGAATTCAATGCAAAGGATCTTTATGTAAGATTTTTAGTGAGAATGGATGATGCTACGCAAAGAATCAATTCTAAACTAAACAACAATATGACCGGAGCAGAGAGAAAAGCTGTTATCGATGCTGAAACTAAGGCTATCCAGACAGAAAACTCTGAAAACGGGAAATATACGGTAGTCGTAAAAGATTTCTTCAACGGAAATGAATTCTACTATTTTGTATACCAGGATTATAAAGATATCAGATTGGTAGGTGCTCCGCCTTCATCATTAGGAAAATTCGGAGGAGATACAGACAACTGGGAATGGCCAAGACACACTGCAGACTTCACCGTTTTCAGAGTATATGCTGATGCTGCAGGAAACCCTGCTGAATATTCTCCAAGCAATACTCCTTTGAAGCCTAAGCATTTCCTTCCGGTTTCTCTTAAAGGAATTAAACCTGGTGACTTCTCAATGATCTTAGGTTATCCTGGAAGAACAAACCGTTATCTGACTTCTTACGGAATTCAGCAGATGGTAACTAAAGATTACCCGGCATGGGTGGAAGCTTCTAAGCTGGCTATGGATGTTATGAAAAAGTACATGGACAAGGATAAGGCAACTCAGCTTAACTATGCTTCTCAATATGCTTCTGTAGCTAACTACTGGAAAAACAGACAAGGAACTATCGATGCGGTAGAGAAAAACGGAACTATTTCTGACAAACAGAAGATTGAGGAAACTTACAATAAATGGGCTGCAATGCCAGGAAACGATCAATACAATGGCGTTTTAGAAGATATTGGTATATACTATAAACAGGTTTCTGATAGAAATGTTGAAAGAAACTATGCTACTCAATTTACAAGAAATGCAAAATATATTACCCTTGCTGCTCAGGTAGGATCTGCTCTTAAAGCATATGCTGCTCAGGATATGCAGGGAAGATTAGCGATGAAAGCTAAAACAGAAGCTGCCATTAAAGCTGCTTATGAAAACTTCAATCCAGCTTTGGAAGGAGAAATGCTTGCCGCTATGACCAGCCTTTATCAGGCAAGAGTTAAAAACCCGGACGTTGCTTCTGCTACTATTTTAGGATTGGATGCTAAAACGGTTTCTAATTTGGCGTATTCTTCAATCTTCGCTAATAAAACTTCCGCAACGAACTTCTTATTAAACCCTGATGCATTGAAACTTGATGCTGACCCACTTTGGAAAGCAGCTAACGGAATTGTTGCTGATCAAAAGATAAGCACAGACAGATTTGTAAAAATAGATGACAATTTCGCCAAAAACAACCGTCTGTTCTTAGCTGGTTTAATGAAGGCAATGCCTGAGAAGAAATTCTACCCGGATGCTAACTCTACAATGAGATTAACTTACGGTACTGTAGATAAATTACCTATCAGAAATGACAGAAACTATTTCGGAATTACTGATAATTATTATACAGATATGACTGGTCTTGTTGGAAAATACAAGAAAGGGGATGAAGAATTTGATCTTCCTCAAAGAGTGATTGATCTTTACAACCTTAAAGATTTCGGTCAGTATGCTGATGCTGCAGGTTATATGCCTGTAAATTTCCTTTCTAACAACGATATTACAGGTGGTAACTCTGGTTCTCCGGTAATTGATGGAGACGGAAACCTTATTGGTATCGCTTTCGACGGAAACAGCGAAGCATTAAGCGGTGATATCGTATTCGAGCCTGAATGGCAGAAAACGATCAACGTAGACGTTCGTTTCGTTCTTTGGACAATCGATAAGTTTGCTGGTGCCAGAAGATTAGTGGATGAATTGAAGCTTGTAAGAGGTGAAAACACTCCGGCTGACACAAAAACTAAAAACTCAGGTACTACAACAACACCTAAGAAAGTTAAAAAATAACCTTAACTGATATATTTTGAAACCGTGAAAGTAAATTTCACGGTTTTTTTATTTTTGACACTTAAAAATATTTCATGATTCCTGAAGCTATTCAGCTTACAGCCATTACGGCAAAACGAAGAAATATAGCAATGTCATCATTTACATGATCTGCCAAATTATATTTTTCAAGCAAAATTTTACTTTCTTTCACTTTCCAAGAACAAAAAGTTATCAGGTCATACCTATAAATAGTTCCTGACAATTGGAACATGAGCTGCAGAATCGGCTGACAAATGCCCTGATAAGCGTGGGTCAGGATGGACTTCAACTTTTACAGCATAGGGTTTAAATCCATTCCTTAAATAGAATTTCAGTGCATCAGGATGATCAAAACTGCAGGTATGCAGCCACATCCGTTCAATTCCGGAAGACCATGCAATTTGAAGGGCCTTATTCATCAAAATACGCCCCAACCCGTTACCCGTTACACTTGAATCAAGACCCAGGAATACAAGCTCACAGGTATGCTTCTCACTAAAATCAAGTTCAAGCAATCCTATTTCAACTCCGTTTTGCTTTACTACAAAAATTTTTGTGCTCTCCCTTGTAAGAATATCATATAACTCTTCATCAGATATAATAAGGCGGGAAAACCACAGCCAATCAGCGCCTATTTTACGGAATAACTCCCTGTATGCTCTGAGATCAGGATCCTTTAATAAGTCAAGAGAGATACCTTCCGGCATTAAAAGATCGGAAAGGACTGGCCTTTTTGTCATTTCCAGACAAGTCACAATGCTTGCTATATGGCCTGGTTCAACATTTGAAAGACCAGGTGGAAGGGTGTATGATTTTGAATTCATTTTAAAATTTTTTATATGATTGATATATTAATGTGAGAAAGCGGATTAAAAGAATTATTCAGGATATTCTAAATCGATTTTTTTGAATTTTATTTCCGATAGTACAGTAGCTGCTAAAATAAGACTGCCGCCTACAACCAATCGCAAGGAAAAGCTTTCATTCATAATAAAAAATGATGCTATGGCTGCAAAAACGGGTTCAAATAAATAGATTAAAGCTACCTTCTCTGCACTGATATATTTTTGTGAGATATTGGAAACAGAATACACGTAGGCAGTGGAAAAAAGACCACAATAAATGATACCCAGCCAAAATTCATTTTTTACAGGAAACCAGTTTGCTGTACTATCAAATAGTGAAATGACAAGCATTATAAAGGCAACCGTCCAAAACATAGGAATAAGTGAAGAAACAATATTTCTTTCCCTGGCCAAATATTCCACTTTAATTAAATAAAAAGCAAATCCCAGCGTACCGGTTAAAACATAGATGTTAGCTGTACTAAATGTAATTTCTTTTGTTATTGAAATTACAAACAGTCCTGATAATGCTACAAACCCAGCCAGCCAAGTTTTTAAATCTATTTTTGTTTTGTACAATACAAGTTTCAAGAGTGGAACAAGGACAACGCTCATTCCCGCTATAAATGAACACTCTGAGGCAGAGGTATGTTTTACCAGCCCCAATGTTTGAAAATGAATACCAAATGCCAGAGGAAGAGCTAAGGTAACCCCAGCTTTAACAGATGAAAGACTTATACTTCTTAAGTTTTTAAAGAATATTAATGTTATAGCAAGAGCGGCTACAGCAAAACGATAAAACAGAAACGTTGATTGGGAAAAACTACCAATTGACAATTTAGTAACCGGAAATGAGATTCCCCAGAACGCAACGCCCAGAATCAGCAGAAGTATAAAAGTATTTTTTTTGCTCATAACATTAGAATTTTAATAAAATGTAATTAGTTGATTCATTCATTTAAATCACTAAATTTGTTTGATTTATGGATTTACATCAGTTTAAATATTTCTTAGCCTTATCAAAAGAATTGCATTTTTGGAATACAGCTTCAAAAATGCACATCACGCAGTCTGCACTGAGCCGTCAAATCCAGTCTTTGGAAAATGAGCTCGGATTACAACTTTTCTACAGGGATAAGCGGAATGTCAAATTAACACCTGCAGGAAAATTTTTACAGGAAAAATGGGAAATAGAATTAAATCATTTAAATTCTTTACACCAGCTTGCTAAGCAGATTCATCTGGGTGAAAGTGGTGCCATAAGATTAGCTTACCCTGATTCCATCTCCTCTTCTGTACTTCCTGAATTCATCAAAAAAATAGTTCATCTTTATCCTAAACTTAAAGTTGAATTACTTCAGTTGACCACAGAGAATGAAGAGGAATACCTTAAAAACTATAAGGTTGATATTGTGTTTACACGGGATTTAACCTCATCTCCTACTATTAACCACAAGAAACTTAATCATGAAAACCTTTCATTTGTAGTTCCTGAACATCATGTTTTCAAATCTTTAGAGGATATAACAGAACAATCTCTGAAAAAAGAAAAATTGATTCTTACAACACAAGATCATAATAGCAGTTATAATGACATTGTTAAAGAAATTATTACGTCTTATAATATGCAACCTGACTCTTCCATACAATGCGAGTTTGGCTCAACAGTGATTTCTCTTATAAAAAATGGTTTGGGCATTTCGATTTTACCCTACTCCTACAGCTTACATCAATATGTGGGAATACGATTTATTCCACTCCCTTTTGTCACCGCACTTTATATCAACTGGCGAAACGATGATCCTAATCCGATTCTCAAAAATATACTCCATCTGATCTAATCCTTAATTAAGGATGTACCATCTCAATATGAAGTATTCCATCTTCTTCATATAGATCTCCTTCTTTTTTAAAACCTAATGATGTATAAAATTCACACAGATAACTTTGTGCACTGATACGAATTGGGGATTTAGTAAAAAACTTTCCGCAGCCATCAATTGATTCTTCCACCAACGCTCTCCCCAGCCCTAAACTCCTGTATGACAACCCAATAACAACTCTCCCAATGGAAGCATCATCATAAGAGACTCCCGGAGGAATAAGTCTGGTATACCCCGCAATATCACCATTAACTATGCACATGAGATGATAACTCTCCAAATCTTTATTATCAATATCCTGATATACACAATTCTGTTCAACGATGAAGACCTGATTTCTAAGTTTCAATATTTGATATAGCTCCATAGAATTCAATTCTTGAAAAGATTTAATTACATACTTTACTTCCATATTACTGACTGGTAAAAATTATAGAGGCAAAATTAATCCAACTTGTAATACCGAAAAATGCTATTTTTTGATAAACTAATTCGATTTTAGCATTAAATGAAGTGGAAATACCTCTGAAAAAATCTGATCTGTTTTGAAACCATGAAATTTGCTTTCGCAGTTTTTTTATTTTTAATATGTAAAAACCTTTATTTGATGCAATGAGCTACACCCGCAGAAAGGAGTACATCCGTTGGATAGAAGTAACTAAGAAACTGAAACTATGGAAAACAGAAAAAATAAAAATGATCCAGATGGTTCTGGATGGGAAAAAGAGGAAATAAATCACCCTTATTCTTCACTCTTAAAAGCTGTACAACAAAAAAAATTGAATTAAGAAAATATTTTTTGTCAGGATCTCAAAAAGTAGCCGACTATAGTTACAGATATCAATTTATAACTATAAAAAATTTACTTTTATGAACAAGTTTATTTTCAGAACATCATTTTTAGCAGCAGCAACTGTAGCCGCATTTACTCTTTCTTCATGCCGTGATTCGAATGACGACATGATGATGAATAACTCTTTTCAAAAAAGCATCACATTTGAAAATGTGGTGACTCCCAAAGATTTCGTGCAAAGCGGAAGTTTTCAGGGAACGGGAACTCCTCCAATTATTTTACCCGGACAATCTGTTTCTGTAAAATTCAGTGCGGGAAAAGCACAGGCTTTAATGTTCGCAACGATGTACGGAGCTTCAAAAGATTGGTTTTTTGCCTCCCAGCAGCCAGGCATCAAATTGTTTGACAACAATGGAAATGCTATTACCGGTGATGTTTCTTCAAGTGTCCGATTATGGGATAACGGTACAAAAGATGATACAACAGGACAGGTAGAAAGCAAACCAATCATGCAGGTTCCTGGTGTCAATGCATCTCAGCTTATGAAACTCAACCTCGCTTACAATGATGTAAAATCAGAGTTTACCCTCACTATTACCAATACCTCTGGTGGAACTGCCAATGAAACTCCTTTTTCTCCCGGTGTATGGGCAGTTTCCAATTATAATGGATCTCAGCTCCTAAACAATGCTCCGTTCTTTACTCCGAATGCTTTATCAAATCCAG
This sequence comes from Chryseobacterium sp. FG46, assembly GCF_057809135.1. Lineage (NCBI taxonomy): Bacteria > Pseudomonadati > Bacteroidota > Flavobacteriia > Flavobacteriales > Weeksellaceae > Chryseobacterium > Chryseobacterium sp. FG46. Next base: position 25,418 of record NZ_JBMDJJ010000014.1, read on the forward strand.
AAATCACAGATATTGCTCAAATGGGAAATATCAGTAAAATGATGACAAAACTAAATGCCAATACAGGAATTATGACGGGTCTTTCTCCTGCCATGGTAGTTGTTTACCATGGTGATAAAAATCCAATTTATGAATTGGGTAAATTAGACAATGGTATGGGTCTGAAAGATATTGCACAGTTTGGAAATGCAGCCAAGCTTCAAAACAGTTTAAAATCTTTACCTAATGTAAAAGGGGTATATATTGCCGGAAATGCTCCTGTAGCTCCGGGAAGTAAGGTTACAACAAATTTTAATGCTGAGCCAGGCGATAAAATTGCCTACGCAACAATGTTTGGTTTTTCCAATGACTGGTTCTATGCCAATGAACAAAATATTGATGCCAATACCAAGGGAGATCTTAGTTTGAAAACTTCATTATTTGATTCCGGAACGGGTATTGATCAATATCCGGGCGCTGGAAATCATCAGGCTTTGTTTGGGGGAACTCCACAAAGTGAAAATATGATTATTTCAAAAGTGGGAACCCAATATCCTGTTCCTGCTGTACAGAATGTGATTAAAGTAACTGTTAATTAATCTTCAGATAAAGAAAAGGTCAGACAATAGTGTTTGACCTTTTTCAATTATTCAATACTATTCTATTCATGACATTCGAAAGGAAGGAAGAACCATAAAATATACTTTTCGGCACTTGGATATATTTTTATTCTGTTTTTAAAAATTTGATTTTTATAATTTAATATTTTAAGTAATCCGGCAATCAAGCTTAACATAATAATTTAAATTACACGTTACATGGTTGCTCCGTTTATCCTAGTTAAACTTATGAAAGACAGCGTTATATTTATTTTAAAATCAACTAAATAACAACAAAATCAGCCATTCCAAAACTCACGGTCTAAACTTCTGTACTGTATGGCTTCGGAAATATGATGAGACAGGATATTCTCAGATCCTTCAAGATCTGCTATTGTTCTGGCAACTTTAAGGATTCTGTCATAAGCTCTTGCCGAAAGATTAAGTTTCTCCATAGCTAATTTGATGAGACTGAAAGAAGTTTCATCCAGTTCACAATATGCCTCAATTTCTTTAGGCCCTATTTGGGCATTACTGCTGATATTGAGATTCTCATATCTTTTATTCTGAATATCTCTTGCTTTGAGAACGCGGTCTCTGATTTCTTTACTTTTTTCTCCTTTTCTTTTTTCGGAAAGCTGTTCAAATTCTACTTTCTGAACTTCGATATGGATGTCTATTCTATCTAAAAGCGGCCCTGAAAGTTTATTCATGTACCGTTGCATTTCGTAAACAGATGATGTATTATTAGGATCATCGGGGAAAAAACCGCTTGGGCTTGGGTTCATAGAAGCAACCAACATAAAACTTGCCGGATAGTTGACCGTAAACCGGGCTCTTGAAATCGTTACTTCACGATCTTCCAAAGGCTGTCTCATTACTTCGAGTACTGTTCTTTTAAATTCCGGCATTTCGTCCAGAAACAAAACTCCGTTATGAGCAAGAGAGATTTCTCCAGGTTGCGGGTAACTTCCTCCTCCTACGAGAGCAACATCGGAAATAGTATGATGTGGAGACCTGAAGGGACGAACCGTCATTAATGATGTTTCAGTTCCTATTTTCCCGGCTACGGAATGAATTTTGGTTGTTTCCAAAGCTTCTTTCAATGTCAAAGGAGGTAAAATACTGGGAACTCTTTTGGCCAGCATTGTTTTTCCGCTTCCGGGCGGCCCGATCAAAATAATATTATGTCCGCCTGCTGCTGCCACTTCCATCGCTCTTTTGGCTGTTTCCTGACCTTTAACTTCGGAGAAATCAAAAGGAAAATCGTTGATCTTTTCATGAAATTCTTTTCTGGTATCCAGCGTCATTTTTTCAAGCGTTTTTCCCTCGTTAAAAAAATCAATAACTTCTCTGATATTTTCTATTCCATATACTCCAAGATCGTTTACAATAGCTGCTTCTCTGGCATTTTGTTTTGGAAGAATAATTCCTTTAAAGCCTTCTTCTCTTGCCTGAATTGCGATGGGCAAAACACCTTTAATCGGCTGTAGGCTTCCATCCAGAGAAAGTTCTCCCATAATAATATAGCTCTCAATTTCTTCTGCCAGAATCTGATCTGAAGCAGCCAAGATCCCGATTGCAATACTAAGGTCATAGGCAGAACCTTCTTTTCTAAGATCTGCGGGAGCCATATTAATAGTAATTTTCTTTCCGGGAATTTTAAATCCTACATTCTTCAGGGCTGCAGAAATTCTGTAGCTGCTTTCTTTAATAGCATTATCAGGAAGACCTACGAGGTGATATCCTACTCCTCCGGTATCTACATTCACTTCAATAGTAATGGTCTGTGCAGCCACTCCATGAATGGCACTTCCATAAATTTTGATCAGCATGGTGTGTTTTTGGAGCAAAAGTAATGAATATACTATTTTGAAATTCTGATGTTTATGTTAATGAAATTCTAGCCAGACAGAAATATTAAAAAAGAATTTCAAAAATTTTCAGAATAAAAAAACCGGTACAAATTACTTTGTACCGACTCAACCATTATTAAAAACTAACGAAAAAGATTATGCCATCTGAATTACTGAAAAACCAAGTGTAAGTCAGGAAGCCGGATGCCGGAAAGAGGAAATTCCTTTTTGGGGGTAATTATGACCGTCATTAGATTAACAAGGAGAAATTATCTATGAGCGTAAAGTATTAAAATAAATCACTTCAGTTCTTCTTCAATACAAGGAACATCCCTCCTAAGACATCCATACTTCCTTCCCACAATCAATTTTTAACCTCTTCAGATTTTATAATCCTCTTATTTTTTTATGAATCTGTTTTTATATTCTGTTCCATCTGTGCTCTTAGAAACAATGATATAATTCCCCGGTACCAGATTGCTTACATCAATTGGCTGATTATATCTGTGATCATTTTTCTTCAGAACAAGTTTTCCGGACATATCGATGATGATAACTTCCTTATAGATTTTATCGGATTCTTTCCCAATATAAAGATGCTGCGCCGTAGGATTAGGATAGATTTTCAGATTATTATCTTTCAATTTTGTCTCTCCTGTTCCCAGATTGCTGCAGAATTCCCAATCCCCGAAATTCAGTTCTACAAATGCAAACGGATCTAACATCTCACACTGATCCGGACAATACTCCGTACAGGCATAAAATCCGTATTTCCCTGAGCTTGTTGCAACATAGGTATCTCCTACTACTCCCGGGATAATACAAGGATCTCCCATAGTCGGCGGATTACTGCCTGGCACACATCTGAACCAGGTATGTTTACCATATACAACAGGAAAAATATTATCAAACTGTACAGAAGCTCCGTTGCAGACATTCACTGTTCCTCCATTTTCCTGATACGTACCCGGTGTATAAGTGCTCATCATCGCCGGCAGGCCATATACAAAGCCATCTGCAAACGCTGTAGGACTTTCTGCTGTACAGTCACCTTCAGAAACGACTACTTTAAAATAATTCAACTGGTCATTACCACTAATGGTTAATTGTTGTGAAGTAGCTCCCGGAATGGCGACCCATGGGTTGTTATTGGGTGTCTGCCAGGTCCATTCCTGTTTGTACCACTGATAAGTTGCATAAGTCTGTGTAGTGGAAAGAATTTCATCTTCCGTATTACAGAATAAAATCGTACCCGGATATTTTTGCCCAAGTCTCGCACTGGTAATTGTAGGAGTACATTGTGCTTTTACATTCAAAATACCGAATAGTAAAACCACTAAAAAAATTAGTTTTGTTTTCATATATAGATTATTAAGTTTGGTGTTATAAAAATAGTCTGCCCTAATCCAGCAGTACTCGTATTCCGAATTTCATATTAAATTGAAGAGGTTTTTCTTTGTAAATGGTATTAGGAGCATTTTCTTCTTTAAAGTGATATCCTATTCCAGGTTCTGCATAAATTCCAACCTTATCAATAAGTTTCAGCTGAAGGCCTACCGCCGTATTAACAGAAAACTGCAGAGGTTTAGGATCCAGACGTTCCTTTGAGGATTCTTTTATCTCATCATTCACAACATACGTTGTTGTAATATTACCTGCTATTGGTTTTTCTACCAGCGCTCCAGCTGTAATATATCCTGTAAATTTACCTTTTTGAATGACGTTATAATTAACCTGAACAGGAATTCCTATATAATGAACTGTCTGATCTCCTTTTATATAATTATTATCACTTCCGGAATGCAGTTCAGAAGAAAGCTTGGTATAATTCAGTCCTGTTCCTATTCCCCATCTTTTCCCCAAATTATAGTAAACGGAAAGCCCGAACGTTACCGGTACTTTATGCCTGATTCTCGCTTCTACCTGCTGACTTTGATTGGCCAGTAATATGGCTGTCAGAGGATCATCATGATATTCGGAAGTAGTCCATACCTGTTCAACATTCATTGCTTTTCCAGTAATTGAAGCATATCCCGGAAACTGCTGTTCTGCAGAATTGGAAGCCATATTTCCTGTAAGCATACCCAGCATCCATGATTTTTTGTCTCTGGATTTTTGGGTATGATGCGCTGTATGTTCGGCGTATACTTCTTTTATTTTCTCCTGCTTAAAAAGCACCTCATCATTTTTGTTTTCTACAACCGGTTCTTTCACTGTATCATCAACAGGAGATGTTTTCTGAGCGATCTTACTTTCCTGCTGAAAAGACTCCGTTACTGTCGGAAACTTGAAGACATCCTGGGTTTTCTGATTGCTTCCAGCATGATTTTCTGCTCTATTACCAGCATATCTTTGTGTCAACATTTTCTCCGGATCAGTGGTGTTCAATCTATTTTCAGCCAAAAAAGCATCTATTTTTGATTTGACTTCACTACCTGAAATATTCTCAGTTTCTGTAGTTTTTAAATATTTTTTTTCCTTTTCTCCTTTCACATCTGCCGGTTTCTGAGACAGAGTTTTTCCAGTATCATTCCGGGGCAGTATTTTAATCAGCAAAAACAATAATGCAATGGCTGCTGCAATCCCTCCAACGCGATAAAATATGGATCTGTTTCCCACATTTGTTCCCTTTTCTTTCTTTGTTCCACCTTCGGGAACTTCAGGAATAAATCCGGGAATGCTGTTATTTTCTTCTCCGGAAAATAATTCATCTTTAATGTCATCCCACAATCCTTCCGGAACGTCCTCTTCATGGTCATCCATTCTGCATCGCAGATTATTTAGCCATTCGTTATTCATATTGTGCTTTTTTTGACATTTTAAATTCTTTTATTTTCTGGGCAAGCAGCCCTTTCGCTCTGTGAAACTGTGATGCAGAAGAATTTTCTGCAATTCCGAGCAGCCCGGCAATTTCTTTATGGCTTTTTTTCTCAAATACGAACAGGTTAAAAACAGTTCTGTAGCCATCAGGAAGAGCTCTGATCATCATCATAATATCATCACGGGGGATTTCTTCAAAATCCGGTTCTTCTTCATTAGGAATATCCGGAAGGTCATCTACTTCTACAGCAGATTTAAAGTCTCCTTTCTGTTTAATATGCTTCAGGGATTCATTGACTGTGATACGGGTCATCCAGGCTTTTAAGGAACCATTACCTCTGTACTCAAAAGATTCTATCGAACGGAACATTTTGATAAAACTGTTTTGAAGCACATCATGAACATCTTCTTTTTCTGCCAGATAACGGGAACACACATAAGACAGATTTCCGGAATAAGCCCCAAAAAGCTCTTTCCAGGCAGCCTCTTCCTTTTTCAGAAGGTGCTTTACCAAAATCTGTTCTTTACTTTCTTCCATATGATGCAACTGCCTCCGTATCCACCGGGATGTTATAAAACCGTCAAGCAAAAACAGATTGCATCTTTTTAATAAAGCGCAATCCATTGATGATATTATATATTCATTAATTTTTTATACAGAACGGAAAATTATAATCGATCACTTCATAAGGAGTAACCACTGTTCCGTCTACTGTAATTTTGTCTGCTGTGAGCGCATATCTAAGCGTTCTATCCATCCCTACATAATATCCTTTTTGCTTAGAAACGAATTCCACAACTGTCTTTTTATTCACTCCGTCTACCGGAATCTGAAGCTCCATTGTTTTTGGGGTAAGAGTAAGCTCTATCACATTATTTGCGGTATTGATCACTGCTGCATATTTAATATCATAGTTCACCTTTCCCATGGATTTCATGGCATTTTCTGCTTTTGCAGGATCCTTTACGACTGTTTTTACAATTTCACCTATTGGAAATTCTGCAAAAGAGATCGTATCTTTCTTTACTTTGAATTCTTTTATTCCTTCTCTTTTGGTATTTCCCTGTACAATAATCAGTTTTCCTTTATAGTTACCTGGCAATTCTTCCATTTTTACAGGCGGAATGTCCGGTCCATCGTTATCATTACATGAGAATAGGGTCAATCCTGCCAAAACCATTAAAACTGTCATAAAAAATCGGGGTACTGTCAATTTTTTCATTGCATTACATTTTCGTTAAACATTAATTATTTTCGAGTACTCATCTATATAAATCCTGTTTTTTGAAAATCTTGCATACTTTTTTATAAAAAAGAATAAAAATTTCATAACCGATTGATTTTGTGAATGTAAAATTTCATCACTTCATTGCAAATTCTGTACCTGTTGTAAAAATTGAGTTGTATTGATACGCCAAAAACAGCAAAAAGGAAACTACATAACATAGTTTCCTTTATTATTTTTAAGATATATTTTACTGTACTCCGCCGCCAAGTGCTCTGTAAAGATCTACCTCTGCATTTAATTTTTCAAGGGTAACGTTGATGGTTTCCAGATCATTCTGAAGTTTGTTGTTCTGGGCGGTAATAACTTCCAGATAGGTTGCCATACCACTTTTATACAGCTTCAGTGCGTCATTGATTCCTTTGTCCAGAATGGCTGTTCTCTGTTCTAAAAGCTGCAGTCTTTCTGAAGAACCTTCAGACTTGGCCATAGCATCGGAAACCTCTCCCACGGCAGTCATTACAGATTGCTTAAAACTGATGGCTGCTTTTTCCTGTTCAATCAAAGCTGTTTCGTAAGCTGTTTTCAGTTCTTTTTTCTGAAAAATCGGTGCGGCCAGATTGGCTGCGATTGCTTTGGTAATAGATCCGGGAATATCAAACCAAGAGCTGAACTTATTGGAATTGACTCCTATTTGCGGGCTAAGACTGATACTTGGATACATGGCTGCTTTTGCCAGCCCGGTTTTGGAGTTTAAGCTGATCACGTTGAACTCTGCCATTTTCAGATCTGGTCTTCGGCTCAGCAGCTGTGCCGGTAATCCTTCAGACAATCTGTTTTCAGGAATCATTGTTTTAAGAGTTCCTTCTCTTTCTACTTTTGCCGGATATTCTCCACAAAGAATACTCAAAGCATTTTCCTGTATAGAAATATTCTGTTTTGCCAAAGGAATAAGCAGCTCGGCTGTTTTCTTCTGAGCTTCCGATTGCTGAACCGCCAATGAATTAATCTGCCCTGCTTTAAACTGAAGATTCATCATCTTGAGCGTGTTGTCGCTCAGTTCAATATTCTGTTCAGCAATTTTCAGCTGTTCATCAAGACTGATCAGATTATAATAAGCCTGAGCTACCTGAACAACGATTCTGCTTTTGATGGCATTTAAGTTTTCTTTCTGCCCAAAATATTCTGCTGCTGCGGATTCTTTCTGCATTTTAGCTTTTCCCCAAATGTCTACTTCCCAGGAAAGCCTCAATGCAGCACTGAAATCATCTATATACTTTGTTCCCACAAACTGTTCGTTCAGAGATCCGTTAAGCGTATTGGTAGATGCCCAGCTTCTGTTGGCACCTGCAGTGAAGTCCAGTGTTGGCATCAGACCCAGCTTAGCCTGTTTATAGATCAAATCAAGCTGTTCTATGTTTTTCAAAGCTACATTTACTTCGTTGTTTCTTGAAAGGGCTTTATCTATTAAGCCAATCAATTTGGGATCTTTGAAGAACGTTTTCCACGGAAGCACTACCGTATCTCCTGTTACCTGTACAGATTCTTTGTAGGTTTCAGGAATCTGGAGATCTGTTCTTGTATATTTCTTCCCTACGGCACAAGACATCAGCAATGATGCCATTGCGCCTGAAATAAGGAAATTCTTTATATTAAATTGTCTCATTTGTCAATTGATTTTCTATCGTATTGTACTTCTTTTTGGCAGAGAACTTCTCATCCAGATACTGAAAGAACATGTAGAGTACGGGAATTACAAAAACGCCTAAAACCACTCCGCTCAACATTCCCATGGCAGCACTTGTACTGATGGATTTATTTCCTGAAGCCATTCCTCCTGTAGAAATCATCAGCGGAATCATTCCGGCAATAAAAGCTAGTGAAGTCATGATAATGGGACGTAATCTCGCCTTTGCTCCTTCCAATGCAGAATCCAGAATGGAAAGACCTGCTTTTCGCCTTTGTATGGCAAATTCTACAATAAGGATCGCATTTTTGGCGAGAAGCCCGATAAGCATGATCAATCCTACCTGTACATAGATGTTGTTATCCAATCTGATGGCTTTTATTCCTAAGAATGCACCTACAATTCCTGTTGGGATGGAAAGCATTACGGCCAGAGGAAGAATATAACTTTCATATTGAGCTGCCAGCAACAGATATACAAAAAGCAAACACAGTCCAAAGATGGCAATCGTCTGATTTCCTGCTGATTTTTCTTCCAGACTCAAGCCTGTCCATTCGTAACTGTAGTCAGATGGTAGTTTGCTTAAGGTCTGTTCCAGTTTACCCATCAATTCTCCGTTACTTACTCCAGGTTTTGGTGATACGTTGATATTTAATGAGTTGTAAAGGTTATAACGCTGAACAGATTCCGGACCGTAGACTTTTTTCAAAGTAATCAATGTATTCACCGGCACCATATCTCCTTTTTCATTCTTTACGAAAATATCGTTGAACGCCTGCTCATCCATTCTGAAAACACCGTCCGCTTTAATATTCACTCTGTAAAACTTCCCGAATCTTGAGAAATTCTGAGACTGGTCTCCTGAGAAATAGGTCTGAACGGTTCCCAACAGGTTTGAAATACTTACTCCCAGCTGTTTTGCTTTATCTTCATTCACTTCCAGTTCCATCTGAGGATAATCTGCCCTGAACATGGTGTAGGCAAATGCTACTTCCGGAACCTGCATCAGCTGGCCAATCAGTTCATCTGCTTTAGCTTTAAGAACCTGAGGATCTCTTCCCATACGGTCCTGAAGTACAATTTCTGCGTCATTTGTCATTCCGTATCCTTCTACCGGAGGCATTCTGAAAGTCATTACACTTCCTTCTTTAATCACGCCCAATTTTGCAGTTGCCATATCTACCACTTCCTGAATATCCTGAACTTCGCCTCTTTCTTTTTTAGGTTTCAGCTTAACAAATCCCATCGCATACGCGGGTCCAGCACTGTTGCTAAGAAGGTTATATCCTGTGATGGAAGTATTTTCCTGCACTGCGTCTACACCTTTTAAAATATCATTGATCTTGTTGGAAACTTCTGTCGTTTTGGTCAATGCTGTCCCGGGAGGCATGCTTAAGGTGTACATGAAGAATCCGTCATCTTCCATTGGTACAAAACTTTTAGGGGTGCTTGACATCAGCCAGCCAGCAACACCGACAACAGCTACGATTAATCCTCCTGCAATCCATTTTCTTCCTATTAAGAAACGGACTCCTTTTGCATAACGGTTAGTCATATTATTAAACCCTGCGTTGAATGCTACCGCAAATCTTTGCCCGAATCCTTTTGGTTTTTTACCTTCTCCTGAGTGATTGTTTTTCAAAAACACAGCACATAAAGCAGGCGTTAAAGTCAGTGCATTCACCGCTGAAATGATGATCGCTATGGCTAATGTGTAGGCAAACTGCTTATAGAATAATCCTGCTGAACCGGACATAAATCCGATTGGAATAAATACCGCCGACATCACCAATGTGATTGAAATCACCGCTCCTGTAATCTCACTCATCGCCTTGTGAGTTGCTTCTCTTCCTGAAAGGTCTGTCCCTTCCATATTACTGTGAACCGCTTCTACCACTACGATAGCATCATCCACCACAATACCGATGGCCAGCACAAGGGCAAAAAGCGTCAAGACATTAATGGTGAATCCTAAGACCAGAAGAAAGAAAAAAGTACCGATAATCGCCACCGGAACTGCCACTGCCGGAATAATGGTAGATCTGAAATCCTGTAAGAAGATAAATACGACAATAAATACAAGAATAAATGCTTCTATTAAAGTAGATTTAACCTGTCCTGTAGCCTCATCCAATCTTTCTTTGGTACTCATAACCTTTGTGTATTTGATACCTGGAGGAAATGACTTTGACAACTGGTCAAGGGCTTTATTCACTCCTATTTCAATCTGATTGGCATTAGATCCTGTAGTCTGCATGATCGCTACCGTAACGGCATTTTTCCCGTTGGAAAGGTTATCTCCCGTATTTGAAATCGCTCCGAATTCTACTCGGGCAATATCTTTTAGTCTGATGACCTGGCTTCCGGTATTTTTAACAATAATATTTTCATATTGTTCCGGCTTATTCTTTTTTCCTTTATATCGGATTACATATTCCAAGGCAGCATCTGACTCTTCTCCAAGTTTACCTGGAGCAGATTCTAAACTGTGATCTGCAATGGCTCTGGAAACGTCTGCCGGTTCTAGTCCGTAGGATGACATTTTCTGAGGGTTAAGCCATATTCTCATGGAATAATCTTTAATCCCGAATACCATGGCCTGTCCTACTCCTTTTACCCTTTTGACCTGTGGAATAAGATTGATATTCGCGTAGTTCTGAAGGAAGGTTTCATCGTATTGCTTATTATCTTCAGTATAAATATTGAAAATCAGTACCATACTGTTCTGCTGTTTGGATGTAGTCAATCCCATTCTCACTACTTCTTGTGGAAGTATCGGAGTGGCCTGCTGTACTCTGTTTTGTACATTCACAGCAGCCTGATCGGCATTCACTCCCTGCTTGAATATAATGGAGATGGAAAATGTACCATCATTACTCGCTGTGGATTTCATGTATTCCATGTCCTCTACCCCATTGATCTGCTCTTCCAGCGGAGTTACCACGGAACGGATCACGGTTTCACTGTTTCCTCCGGGATACGATCCTGAAACGGTGATGGTAGGCGGAGAAATGTCCGGAAATCTGGTCACCGCCAGCTGGTTTAATCCTATAATCCCTAAAATGACGATGATAAGGGATATTACCGTCGCCAATACCGGACGGTCTATGATCTTTTTTAACATTTTTGAATTTTCTAAGAAAGGTTATACAACTATTTCAAAGGAACGGTGTGTGCTACTACCTGTGCTCCGTCTGTAAGGGCATCAATTCTGTTGATGGCAATCTTATCTCCTGCATTCACTCCTTCTTTGATGAAGTAATCCTGGGATGTACTTCCTGAAACGGTAATCTGGGTCATTTTCACTTTATCCTTACCATTCAGTTTATAGACAAAGAATCTGTCCTGAATATCTTTTACCGATGTTTTCGGAAGTCTAATAACGCCAGTTAAAGCATTATGAATTACCACCCTGGCTGTTCCTCCGGCTCTTAATAATTTATCAGGATTTTGAAAAACTGCTTTCATCTGAATACTTCCGGTATTTCTGTCGAAGTTTCCGCTGGCATTTTCAAGTTTTCCTTTAAGAGAATAGGTGGAACCGTCTGCCAGAATAAGCTCTATATTTTCTGCGGTATTTCCTGATCCTGCGGCTCTGCTGTGTGCAATAAAATCAGCTTCATTCATTGAGAAATACACATTCACGCTGTTTATGCTTGAAAGTGTTGTCAAAGGAGAAGCATCAGACGGACTGATGAGGTTTCCTACTCTGTTTGGAATCCTTCCTATGTACCCACTAACCGGTGCTTTGATGTAGGTAAAACTGGCATTGATTTTTGATGACCCCAATGATGACTGTGCCTGTGCTACCTGCGCTGATGCTGCTTTATAATTTGCCTGTGCGGTTTTCAGCTGCATATCGGAAACTACTTTTCCTTCTACCAGAGGTTTCAGTTTTTCTACTTCAAGTCTTGCTGTTTCCTTTGCTGCCAACGCTGATTTCAAGGCTGCTTCGTTGGTATTTACCTGCTCATTGTATACGGATGGATTTATTCTGAAAAGGGTCTGTCCTTTGCTTACATACTGTCCTTCTTTGATATATACTGCTTCCAGATATCCTGTTACCTGTGCTTTGATATCCACATTGTCCTGTCCTTCTATACTTCCCGGATATCCTGTAGACACATCTGCATCTCCGGACTTCACCTCTATAAAATCTGTAGGCAATGCCTGGTGCATCTGCTGAGTATTTTCCTGGCCGTTCCCGGAACCACACGAGTACAATATCGCTGCAGCTGTAAGTGAAAGTACCAGATATCCTTTTCTGTAATTCATAACATTGGTTTTTAAATTTTACAGGAGCAAAATAACTTCATCTTACAGTGATATTCATTCAGAAGTTGGGTGAAGTGTCATTAATCGCAGGTGAAACGTATGATAGGAAAAATGAAGGGAAAGCAGCTATTTTCCTTTATAATTATGGTAAAAAAGAGATTTTCATGTGGAAATAAGAGTGAAATCATTAAGGATAAACTAATGAATTTCACAAGTAAAAAAGAAAAAGAGATTGCTCTTCTAAAAGCAATCTCCTCTATATTTTTTTAGAATTAATAATCCATCCAGGATTTGAAAATGGAAGCTTTTTCCCTGCTTACAATGACTTCCATCTCAGGGTGTTTCCTCAGTTCAAGCTTTAATTTTCCATTAAAATGATTAAAAATCTGCTTTACGGAATTGATATGGATGATAAATTGTCTGTTGGCGCGGAAAAAGAATTTAGGATCCAACTGTTTTTCAAGTTCTTCCAGGGTTTGTGGAACATTCTCAACGATTCCGCTATTCAGCATGGCTTTGCTGATTCCCAATTCGGTATAAAAATAGAGGATATCTTCTGCCAGCACGGTTTTATATCCATCTCTATGGGCAATGAGAAAACGTTTTCTGTAGTCTTTTGGCTGGATATAATTAAGAAGTCCCTCAATAGCTGTTCCTACTACCGGAACGGCTTCCATAAAGGTCTCGTAGCGTTTTAAAGCAGCGTCCAACTCTTCTTCTTCAATGGGTTTCAAAAGGTAATCTACACTATTGTATTTGAATGCCTGTACAGCATATTCATCATAGGCTGTGGTGAATATGACTGCACTTTTAACTTCATGCTTATTAAATATTTCAAAGCTGAGGCCATCGGCAAGGCGTACATCCATCATGATAACATCCGGAACCACATTATTTTCCAGCCAGTGGACTGTTGAGGTTATTGAATCTTCCACGGACAGGATTTCAATATGGGGTCTTAACTTTAACAACAGTCTTTTTAATCTGTCTGCATTGGGTCTTTCGTCTTCAACGATTAAAACTTTATTAATCTTCATATCAATGGGAGTTTTACAATAAATTTATCTTCAGTTTTTTCTATCACAGGTTTAGGATATCCTAAGATTTCGTACCGTGCAATGATATTGGTAAGCCCTACTCCTGAGGAATCCGGCTTATTGATCAAAGGCAGAAATGTATTAGAAACTACCAGTTCTCCTTCCTGATTTGTATAAACGTGAATTTCCAAAGGATTTACCTTTGAAGTCTGGTTATGCTTAATGGCATTTTCAACCAACAATTGTAAAGACAGCGGAAGGGTAAATCTGGACCTGTATTCTTCCTGAATATCTATTTTGAATATAACGCCTTCCCCTATTCTTTTTTCAATCAGAAAGATGTAGGATTCTAAAAACTTCAATTCTTCTTCTACTGCGATTATGTCTTTTTTGGAATTAACCAGCAGGTACCGGTATACTCTCGCAAATTTCTCGGAATAATCGTAACCTAACTGTTGATCTTCCAGAATAAGCTCAGACAGAACACTTAAGTTATTGAAAATAAAATGGGGATCTATCTGAAGCTTAAGAGCCTGAAGCTCTGCTGCCATGGCTGCCTGTTTATGTTTGGAAGCTCTCAGTTTGTGCTGGGCAGCTTCTACTGCTGTTTTTTTCCAGTTTTCCAATAAATAATCCACGGTATTAAACGCGCTGATAATCAATGATATAACAATATTAGTTGCAATCCATTGCCCCAAAAGTGTATATTCTTTGCGGGTATCCATCTCAGGTAACGTGACTGAAGTACCGTCTACGATTGCATTAATAATAATCACAATCAAAACACTTCCCACGATCTGAAGCAAACATTGGATGAACAATCGCTTTATGGTCCTGTTTCTCCAGGGAAGCCACTTATTGAGTGTTCTGTCTATAAATATACTTACCTCCGAAATAATGATTGAAAAAAAGATAATCCATGTAGCATCTTCCAGAATCATTTTTAGCGGAGCATCCAGATAGCCTTTCCAAACGGGATCAAAGGGATCGATAAGGTAGGAGAAAACACAGAAGGTAACCACTGCAACCGCCCAGATCACCAGCCTTCTTTTCATGGTGGAAAGAATCTTCTTATTCCGTACTATATTTTTCCTGATGGCAGAAATCCTGTTCATATCCGGGACTTTATGAATGTAAATATAGAAATAGATTTTCTATGAGTACCTTCTATTTTAGACGAGACCGCCAAAACGATACCTGAAACGTAAAATAGCAGCGTTAAAATGAATGTGACGGTTCATCACCTGAAAAAGACATTTCATCATCATTTTATGCAACATCACCCTATTTTTATAGTAAGGTAATAACGATCTATTATAGTTTTGTGGTATTAAATCCGGTACAATGAAAACAATAATTGTCTGCACAGATTTTTCCCAGGAAGCTGAAAACGCCACTCATTATGCTTCTTCTATGGCTAAAGAAAATACATACAGGATTGTGCTTTTCAATCTTCAAACTGTTTCCATCCATGCTCTGAACGCACAGGTTTCAGCTGATTTTTTCTACGCTCAAACGCTTAAAAATCAGAAAAAAATAGAGGATAAGGCCGCAGAGCTTAAAAGATTATATGCCGTTGAAACCCAATATCATCTGGCTTCCGGTAATTTTATTGAAGAGCTTGAAAAATGTATGCAGATTCACGATTGTGATTTTATTGTGATGGGAATGGCTGAAAAAACGCTGGAACAAAAGCTTTTAGGAAACAGTGTAACAAGAGCCATCCACAGAATTAAAAAACCGATACTCATTGTTCCCTCTCATATAGAATATACAGGAATCAGAAAAATTCTTTTTGCATATGATACGCACAAAAGTATGACCTGGTCTTCTATGAATGACATTTATTATTTCATTAATGATTTTAATGCTGAGGTTGAGGTTTTCAATGTAAGTGAAAGTTTAGAAGATTTTACGGAAGTTATTCATGATATCGACCTGAATTCCGGGTATGATCTGGATGATATTAAGTACAGCTTTAAAATGATTCAATCTATCGAAGTGATTAAGGCGATTGAAGAGGAAATAAGACTGAGCAGCCCAGACCTTTTAACCATGGTTCCTTATCAATACAATTTTGTAGAATCTCTTTTCCATAGAAGCAAAACAGCCATCATGGCCTATAAGAATAAAATACCATTACTATCAATTCCCTTAAACATAGATTAAGAATCAATAAAAATCTGTTCACATTTGAATTATCCTTTTTGCCTTTAAAGGCTAAATTTTACACTTAATCTTGTTTAACAGGATCGGAAAAATGATTTCCGATCCTGTTTTTTCATATCCAATTCCAAAAGATTTACAAATAAACTGAGAGACTGATATTCTTATTTTAAGAAGCACAATTGGAATGTTTTTCTGAAAACAAAAACAAATCAGCACATCTTATTCAACTGAATATCAAAAAGCCGTAAATTTAGTAAAGGATAAAAACAGTGTTTTCCCTCTTTTTTATAGTTGTGCCGTTAGCTAATTTTGTTAAATAAAATTAAACACCATAAAAATGAAAACTTACTTTTTTACTAAGATTTTACCCCCCTTGTGTGCAGCGCTTATTCTGGCTTTTTGTCTGCTAAGCTGTACCGGTTGCTCCGAACCACCTAAAGAACCCGTTAGCAACAGTTATAAAAAGAAACTGATCAGCTACCGTGAAGGCCGGGTTCTTTTTGATGAATATACCAGAACCAATCATGAAATTCTCATGAAGTACAGAAACGGTGAACCCGATTCACGATGGTACTGGTTCTCGCTGGAAGATATGGAAGGATATATTAAATACGTAAAAGAAAATGCCAAAAAACAAAAATTAAAAAATCCGGGAATCAGAATTTATATGGGGAAATACCCGATGAATCATCCTAAAAACAGAATGGCAAAACCCGAATATGCAGGCTATCAGACCATATTTTTAGTGCCTACCGCTCAAAAGAGAGAAAAAGACAAGGCAATGTCCAGATCGGCGACAACTGAAGAAAATACAGATGTACCTTCTATAGAATCTATGAACATGACCAATCTGGCCCCACCGCCAAAAACGTTGTCAGGAACAATGCCATAAAAATACAAAATTATGAACTGGAATATTGAAACAGGGAAACAGATATCGATGGTCATATCCATTGTCGTGATGATTCTAATGATTATAAAATATAGAAAAACCGGAAAGGAGAATTTATTTTTTATCATAGGATATATGTTGTTTTCCCTGATTGATATTTCCTGTTATTTCTATTTCAGGCTGACCAATCTGCCTACGGATATATTTTATGTAATTGGCTTTTTAATGATCGTATTCTTTCTATACTTATTTTATTATTACCAATTACTGTATGTTCCGATGCTCAAAAAGATACAGACCATCATCCTGGTTCTTTTTGTCCTCAATATTGTTGTGATGTTTTATACAGAAGATGATCTGCTTCATCATTTTTCTTTTACTATGCTGTATGTAGATATTCTCCTGTTGCTGTTTTCAATTATTTTGTTCCTGTACCAAACCTTTAATTCTGATAAAGTATTGGAAATCAAAAACTATTTACCATTCTGGATATCAGTAGCTTTACTACTATTTTTTATTGGAAGTATTCCGATATTTTTTTTCAGAACTACTGTATCAGAGACTATTTATTTCTTTATTTTATTTATGCTGAATCTGATCAGTAATGGCATACTCATATTAGGTTTAATCTGGAACAAACAGGAAAGAATAAGATAAATCCTTTTCAAATGGAAGAGAATAATCTGGTCATCATCTTTACGGTTACTTTATTCATCATCGTTTTAACAATGATCTTCATTTATGCGGTCTTTATCAAGAAAAAAACAACGCTGCTGATTGAACAAAAAGAAAAAGACCTACGGTTTGAAAAGGAGCTGGCCACTTCACAGGTAGAAATGAAAGAACAGACTCTTAATTATATCGGCCAGGAATTACATGATGATCTGGGTCAGAAGCTTTCCGTAGTTCGTTTGCGCCAAAACCAGCTGATTACCAAGCTCCGGAATTCAGAAAAAGAAGACCTCATCGAGCTGAATGAATTATTGGGAGAATGTATACAGGACATAAGAAACCTGTCTAAAACATTAATCACTGAACAGATCATTCATTTCGGACTGGCAGAATCCATTGAAAGAGAAGTAAACAGAATCAAAAAACTGAAATTATTAAAAATAGAATTCATCACACAAAAGCAAGATATTGATATTTCATCTAAACACGGCCTGATCCTTTTCAGAATTGTCCAGGAAAGCATTAATAATATTCTGAAACATTCCAAAGCCAAAAATGTTTCCATACACATGGAGGATGACTGTGAAAAATTACATATCAGTATCTCGGACAACGGAAGAGGCTTTGATACCAACAGCATTCAGGATGGCTCAGGATTGAAAAATATGGAACTGAGAGCCAAGCTGATTCATGCTGAACTGTCTATACAATCAGAACTGAATAAAGGAACACAAACCTTGATAACCTATCATAAAAATTTATTATGAAAACAATTCCCATAGCGATCGTTGATGATCATACTCTAATCTCCAAAGCACTGGAGAATATGATCACAGAAAATACTCAATATCGGGTCATTATGAATCATCCCAACGGAGAAGAATTTATTGCAGATGTGGAAAAGGCTTCTGAATTGCCCGCTGTAGTGCTGATGGATGTTAATATGCCTTATAAAAATGGTATAGAAACTACAGAATGGCTTACAGAGCATTATCCCGATATTAAAGTCATTGCCCTCACCATGGATGATGATGAAAGAATACTGATTAAAATGTTAAAGGCAGGCGCTAAAGGCTATCTGCTGAAAGACATGCAGCCTTCTATCCTTTTCCAGGCTATTGAAACTGTATTCGAAAAAGGCAGCTTTTATACTGATTTTGTAGCCCAAAAGTTATTGAAAGTAAAAACAGAAGAGGCTAAAAATGCATCCCTGCTTTCGGAACTCAAAGACCGGGAGAAAGAATTTATCAAATGGGCCTGCAGTGAACTTACCTATAAGGAAATTGCCGACAAAATGTGTCTCAGCCCCAAAACTATTGATGGCTACAGAGATTCGGTTTTTGTAAAACTGGATATAAAAAACAGAGCGGGTCTGGTCCTTTTTGCTTTGAAACATGATCTGTGCTAACTTAATTTTTAATCTTATTTATTACCAGAAAAATAAACATCTTTACATTCTATTTACCTATCCGGCAGCTTTTCAAGCTGCCGGATTTTTTATTTCATAACTCACTCATACACAAATAAAAAAAGTGTTTTTCCTTTTCCAAAATACGGTTTTCTCCTCTGTTTTTGCTCTTCATAATAACAGAATTTTGTCATAGAAAAAAACACAGAAAGGCAGCACCCGAAAAGCCGGAACAGAGTAGGGAATATTTTTAAAACTAATACAATGAAAAAAGCACTTATTGTAGGAATTAATGATTATGCACCCATAGGATACGGAGGTCCGGACCTTAATGGCTGTGTAAATGATGCGCGAGATATGGCAAATACGTTGGTGATCTGTGGTTTTAGTCCCGCGAAGATTAAAATCCTGACCAATCAAAATGCAACAAGAGCGAATATATTAAACTATCTGAAATCCATGATCAGCACCAGTGTAAAAGGTGATTCTCTGGTTTTTTATTATTCAGGACACGGAACCAGAGTGGCCAATATCGGAGCCGATCTGGAGCTGGATGGTCTGGATGAAGCTATTTGTCCACACGATTATGCCAATAACGGAGTTATTCGTGATGATGATTTTAAAACCGTTCTCAGTAAGCTAAAAGCAGGAGTGAATATGGAGGTTATCTTTGATTGCTGTTACTCCGGAACAGGAACCCGAAAAATGGATCTGGGGCTGGAAGCAGATTTTCTGAACGAAACCGCCCGTTACATTCCTCCTATGCTTGAGGATGAATTTTATATGACTTACGCCAGTGAAATGGAAGTTTCTAAAAGTTCAAAAAAATCAACTGTTCTTTCTAAGGCTCTCGTTCCTGTTGCCGGAATGAATCATACCTTATGGGCTGCAGCGAAAGACAATCAGGTATCTATGGAGGGTAATATCAGCGGACAAATACGAGGTTATTTCACGTATCACTTCTGTAAAATATTGCGTGCTACCAATGGGAATATCGTCAGAAAAACACTTGACAAACAGGTCGCTATTGCCTTAGCCGCCATGGGAGCTGCTCAGATCAACCAGACAGAAAGCATGACTGCAGAATTTTCACAAAAAATATTCACTTAACCAATAACCATTACCGGCGGAATCCGAAAAGCCATCAAAAGAGTAGGAATATACCAGATTAAAAATAATAATCATGTCAAAAATTGAAAACAACAACCCAATGACCGCTGAAGAAGTGTCAAGACTCAGAACGGTTAAAGCAAAATCAACTGAAAAACCAGAAGCAGTTGAAAAACTATTTAAGCTAGCTCCCGCTATGGAAACCATTAACGGAAGATCTTTTCCTAAAGGAATGAAAACAATAGGAATGCCTATGGACGAAAAAACAGCAGAAAACCGCGCACTGGAAACTGATCATTTTTACCCTACCCATGCTGATTTTGAGTACAATCCGAAACTGGAACCTAAAAAAGACCGTAAACCCAAATTCATTGAAAGGGATTCTTTCCTGACTCCGGAGAACGCAAGAACCATTTTTGGAGTCGATCAGAGAAAAGTATACAATTCTACAGCCTATCCATGGAGATGTGTCGGCAGAGTAGAAAGTTCTCTGGGTTCAGGGAGCGGAGTAATGATTGGCCCAAGACACCTTCTTACCTGCTCTCATATTGTAGACTGGCAGCCTAATAATACCACAGGATGGCTAAAATTCACTCCGATGTATTACAACGGAAGCGCTCCTTACGGAACTGCCTGGGGTACCTTAACGTACTACAAATATAAAGTTGCAGGACCTTCTATTGATTCTACAGAGATACAATACGATTATGTAGTGATTGTATTAGACCGGCCTATCGGAAACAGCACAGGCTGGTTAGGTTCAAAATCCTATTCCGATTCATGGGATGGAGGAGCTTACTGGACTCACGCAGGATATCCTGGAGACCTTACGGGAACGCAAAGACCTACCTACCAGACAGGTATCGCACTGGATGGAGATTTCTGGAGTGCTGATGACAACGAAAGCATGAGCCATAAAGCAGATATATGGCCCGGACAAAGCGGAGGCCCTTTCTGGGGATATTGGGATGGCTCTCCGTATGCTGTGGCCACGCAAAGCGCGCATAATCCAAGTGATAATTTTGCAAGTGGCGGCTCGGATTTAGTCAATCTGGTCATCAGAGCGAGAAATGAGCATCCTTAATTTATTTTTTTAGTTTAATAACCCCGGCCGCCTTTGAAGGCGGCCGGGGTTTATTTCAGTTTAAAATGTTTCTAAAACTATTCAAAGTCATTATAAATTTGGCATTGGACTTGACTTTGCTCCTTGACTTAATAATCGTGTTTTCATATCTCGGAAATACTTTATGTCTCCAAATGTTCCATCTGAAAATTCTTCCTTATAATATCCATTTCTTAATGTATCATGTAGAAACATTGGAAATACTTTATCCAAGTTTTGTTTATTTTTAGAAGAAACTCCCAGATCATTTTTATACAAACTAATACTATCTATACCTATCCAGTTATATAAAAAACGAATGTCTTCAAAATAGGGTCCGTCATCAATATATAATCGGTAGTTTGTAGGACGGTCAACTTTTCGAATAATATACATCCAATCATCCAGATTAAAATCTTTCCATAATTCGGGAATAATCGTAAAAAGACTTCTTATATCTGTATATCTAAAATCTTTTGTATCAAGCAGTTTAACAATTAATTCTTTTGAATTATAAGTTAATAATTCATTTTTTAAAGGCTTATAAGAATCCCAGCCACTTTGTTTTATTCCATGATGTAATTTCTGTATAATCTGTTCCATTATCTTATATTTTGTATGTATAGTATTTATACAAAATACGGCAACTCATGGCTGCCGTTATATAATTATTTTTAAATTTAATCTAGTCCTTCATAAAAATCCCTCGCTGCCGCACGAATCCTTTCGTGTGGTCTTCTCACAAGCCAAACATTCTAAAAACAACAATATTATCCAAAAGTCCTTTTTCATCAGAATAATCTACAGCACTACTATATCTGTAATCTTCTGCACGGAAAACCAACCCTGCTTCAACAGGGTTTTGATGTACATCATTTATTTTTTGCATGATTATATGATTGCTCCAAAGTTCAATTGGTTTATTGTCATGTCTCCAAAACTGATATTGGTTTACATTGGATGCTTTTGCACCTTCCTGAAGAAAAAAATTCAGCAGAAATTCTTTTCTGCTTTCCTGAGGATTTTCTTTGATAGCTTTTATAACCGCCTTGCTTGTAAATCTTTTTAAATCACCAATAAGAAGTTCTGGTTTTTGCCCTTGTGTGCTTCGAAAAACTAAATGTACATGGCTTGACATAATACACCATGCGTGTATTTCTAATCCTTTATTCTTTTGGCAAAACATTAAACTTTCTAAAAGAATTTCTTTATATTCATTTCTAATAAAAACATCTAACCAGCCTACTACAGCGAAGCTTATAAAGTATAGTCCTTCAGGGTTATGAAATTTGTAGTTTCTGCTCATCTTTTATGTTTTTATAAAGATAAAAACTTTTGAGAAAGTTGGTAACAAAAGCCACACGATACAATCGTGCGGCAGCGGGGAGTATAGTATTTAAACAAAATACGGCAACTCATGGCTGCCGTTATAATTATTTTTTCAATTTAATCTAGTCCTTCATAAAAATCACTGTTGCTATTCCTTTTTACAATACCATTTTCTCTTTTTTCAAAGATATAATCACCATTAAAAATTAAATAATAGTCTTCGTTAGGATAAATTTCATTAGTGATTTTATGAACCATTTGTAATACAGATTTTCTTAATAATATTGAACCTGCATGTTTTTTTATAACATCAAATGAAACATAAGAAGCCCCTGCAAATTCCAAATCAATCACCTCACCATCAAAATCTCCGTTCACACTCCCGAAAGTAGAATCATAGAGTTTAGATATTAAGAAAAGTGAATTATCTTGTACTTTAATAAGGTCTGTTAATTCCTGCTTTTGTTCTAATTTTCTTTTAAATTGTATATTATATGTTAGTCCCATTTTATTTTGTTATTTTTAAATGATTAATTTTACCGTCTTTTGTTATATAGATTATCTCTTCCAAACCTTCAATAGTCCAATTTGAAAACTGATTTTGAAGTTTATTTATATCTCCTTCCCAAATTTTAAGATTTAATATAATTCTTTTGGTTTGCTCTTCTTTAATTTTTTTCTCTATGGAAGACCAAATATTCCTCACATTTGTATTTTTATAAGGAGAATAACAATCAAAAATTTTACCTTCAATTTTATAATCAGGATTTTTCAATGTTTCAGATACTTTAGGATTCTGCTCTACATCAAATCCATTTTTTGCTAAAATTTCTGCTGCTTCGTTTTCTAGCTCCAATGATATTCTAGTTGCATCATCTGATATTTTAGGCATTCTGGTAATTATTCCTGTAGGTTTTGCAAAAGTATTTTTAGGTTTACTTGGTTTTGTACGATTTTTCAAAATAACTAATTCCTCCAAAATTTCTCCAACTTTCTCTGAGCTATAGCTTACTTTTCTTATATCCTGCAAAACTTTCTGATACGCTTTATCGTAACGGCTTCCCTGAGCGATGATCTCACCTTTATACACCAAAGCAATTCTTCTATTACTGCTTATTGAGCCTATGACATCAGGATTAACACCTCCTTTTTTTCCGATACTCTCCATAATAGCAGCGGCATCAAGCTCCATAAAGAATGCCCCGT
The DNA here is from genome assembly GCF_057809135.1 of Chryseobacterium sp. FG46. NCBI lineage: Bacteria > Pseudomonadati > Bacteroidota > Flavobacteriia > Flavobacteriales > Weeksellaceae > Chryseobacterium > Chryseobacterium sp. FG46. The sequence continues at coordinate 48,785 of NZ_JBMDJJ010000014.1, forward strand.
TTTGTATCAATGCATCACATTCCGATGTTTTTGAAAAGAACCCTGCGCTTGGGATTACCCATTCTGTTGGAGTAAACATACGAAGATCTTTCCTTTGAAACACGGCGCTATTCAAATCTCAAAATAAAGGACTTTATTCTTATACAGGTAGATAGAGAATAATAGAAGATGGTCGTCTCACAACTTATGCGGACGACCATGTATTTACATATTTTCTATTTCAGATAATTTGATTAGATAATCTCCGCTAAGATATTTATTTAATTTAAAAAGAATATCTTCATAATATATAGTAAAAAACCTAAAAAGATCCTCATTTGTGTTTGAAGATTCTAATAATCCTTTATAATCATATTCAGGATGCTTTATTATCCACTCAAAAATTTCTTTATTTTTTAAAACTATATCAATTTTTAGATTGCTTAAATCAATGTCTCCAGTTACAAACTTATACATATCTTTATGTGTATAAATTTGGCTTACTCTTTTTCTCCATACCGCAGCATGAATCGCATCTAATATTAATTTTTGATCCATAAAATATATTTTAAAACCCGTGATTAAACTTAATGTTTTCTTCTTTGTTTGTATATCCTAGATAACCTCTTTGCCATAATTCATTTAGTAAATTCTTTTTTACCATATCTAACGGCGGTTGATAATGTCCACTACCATCGGTTACAATTTTAACAATCCCTTTTTCTATTACCATTTCTCCAGCAGCAGCAACGGGTTTTCCTGCCAAAAATGTAGAATGGTGAAATTTACCATAAGCATAATTTTTAGATAAATAAAGTTTTCCCTCTTCCGACATAACAAAAATAGCATAGTCTGTTTCCGCAGGAAACCCATCCTCTAAAATAGAGATACTACCGTGGGTATCTACCAAATTCCCATCAATGTCTACAATTTTATCATGTTGAACAAATATTTCATAAGTTTCACGCTCTTTTTCTGATAGATACAATACACCTTTCTCAAATTCTTTTTTTGAACCTGTAGTATAAATTCTTTCCAAATCTTTAGTGCCATATTTATTTCCTGAAGCTTGCTCTTTAGGAAAATATTTCCATGTATCATCAAGAGCTTCTTCAAGCACATTTACAAGCTTCTCTTCACTATAGGTAGCCTGTTTTACCTTCTGCATAAGTTCGGAATAGGGTTTTATATACTTATTGCCTTTTGCCACAGGCAAACCTCTATATATGAGCATATACTCCTGTTTGCTCGCTTTACCTGTCTCGTTAACAATTTCTATAAAAGCTGCACCTACATTTTCTAGTCTGATTCCAGAAATATTATCAAAAAAACCGCCACTTGGAGTTACCCATTCTGACGTTTGCAAAAATTTTAATTGACTACGTTCAAAACGCCCTGCATTTAAATCCAAAAATAAGGAAATAGCAGAAGCTTTCAAACCCTGCTGTACATTTTTTGCAGCTTTGGGCAGCAATACAAAAATTCCCCTGTAAACAGAAACAATAAGCTGTGGTGCAGCTACAATAGCTCCGCCAACTCCATAGATAAGATCCCAGTCTTTCAGAAACTGTTCTCCACCGGGAAGTTTTCTTATCTCTTCCCGGAATGCCTGTATGGTAAGATCCGGTAATGCCAAACTAAGATCTGCAGCGGCAGCTAATAACAGGTACGGGTTTCCTGTAGTAGCAAGAGTTCCTACTCCCAGAATAATAGCGGCAATATCTGCTGCAATACGCAATCTATCGTTTATTATTGCCCACTTTTCTGCATCTGCTAAAGCTTTTACATAAATTGCCGGAACTTTCGTAATCGTAGTAATCCCATCAAACTCTTCTTCAAGATACACCATTTCTAATGGCAAAAATTGCCTTCCTTCGTCCAAGTCTTTGTATATTGTTTCTTGCGTGCTGCTTTTAGCAATTGTACTTACCCCAAGATCATCTGTTACGTAATTTTCTTCTTCAATGTATTGTTCCTGCTGTTGTTGCAGAAAAAATGTTTCCTCATCAGACTGACCAAATAATCCTAAAATAGTTCCCGAAAGTTCGTTAACTTTAGTGTTTACTCTATAGCCTTTTTTAATTTTAAAAATTGGCGCATCTTCTTTTATCGTGTGATGTTGTGCGAAAGACCGCATAATTCCGGCAAAAATGATTCGGTTAGATTGTGGTTTTCCATCTACATAACTTATATCATCGAGGTTATAATAAATCCTGTTGCAAAGCTCAGGTTCTTTTTTGAACCGATTCATGATGTAACCGGGAGAAGAAGTTTTGAAGATATTTACCAAGGCAGAACTTCCGTCTTTCCAACCACTAAAAAATCCAGTATCATCATATTCTGTAAGAGTGATAAGATGCTGCATCACCTTTTCGTTATCCAATGCTATTCTTTCAAAAACAAAATCCGGAGTATTGGTATAAAGAAATATTAACTGTTCCGGAGTACTCGCTTGGTTAAAATAGAATTCGTAAATTTTAGAAAAATATCCGAGATAATTATATGAAGTGTCTTTTTCAAAATCACCGTAACCAACGTATTGTATTAAATTTTTAAACTCTTCATAAGAAAAAGTTTCCAGCATAATTGCTTTGTTTCTACGCAGTTCTTCAGTGTCTGCATTTCTGTGAAAAAAATATTTTAACCGGAAATATAGTTTTCTTACATTTAAATCTATATCAAACTCTATTTCATTTTGTCTTTGGACTAAATCTACAAGTTCTGTATTTTTATTGAGATAAGTTTTTAATCTTATTATGTTTTCTTTATTGTCTTTAATTGATGTTTGTTCTGCATGCCAATCATAATTATTTACATCATATTCTAAAATATAATAATTGAAAAGAGTATTTCTTCTTCGAAGTTCCGAGCACAGAAACTGTTTGTTGATAAAATCATCCGTTCTCCAATCTTCTAATAGCTTTTGTGGAGATATTAGTTTTTCCATTTTCTTTGTTTTTATTTGTTAAACATTCCAATTCATTCAAAGGAAAAAGTTCTTTGGTGGTCATATTCTCAGTGAATTTTTTGGTTTGGCTTTCGTTCAATAACAAAAGCTCCAAATAATATTCTTCATCTGGAAGAAGCCTTGCATTTTTAAGTTTGTACTGTGCCTGTACCGGATCAACAATCTCAGTATTCTTATTGAGGTATGTTTTTAATCGGATGATATTCTCTTTACGCCATTCTTTACTGGTGGTTTCTTTAAGTTCAAGTGTTTCCATAATTTTTCTTTTTTGAAAAAGGCAGGGCTTTAAGACCCTGCCAGTAATTAAAAAAGTTTAGGAAAGCTTATCCAGCTGATCTTTGTTATTTTTCACAAACTCATCCAGATAAGAAGCCAAAAGCTCAGTAAAGCCAGTCTTATTATTTTTCAACAGCCAAAGCATATACTGATAGCTTGGTACTTTTACCAGATCGGTATTCATATTACCTTCGGGTTCTGCAACAGGAAGCTCTATAAGATGATTGTCTCCGTCACGAAGGTAGCTCCACGTATTTTTATAGATGACCCATTCCGGAGAAGGAAGTGAAATATTAATTTCTTCTCCCGTTTCCTTGTCTTTCAGTATCTGCTTATATCTGAAACTGATGAACTGTTGTTCAGATTTGGCGTCAATATCCAATACACGGATACTTCTTTGAAATTGTGGAAGCTTCGGATGCTCCTGAAGCGGGAGCTCCGCCAGGTTTAATGAAATATTTTCGATGGTATTAAGAACTTGCTTAATGTTTTCGGGTATAATTAAATGTTCGTTCATAATTTTTGCTTTTAAAATTTGTATAAATTGATAATATTTAATGAGGTTGTTGCATTCCCACCCATATTGTTGACGGCCATATTCAGGCTGTATTCAATATCAGGAGCAGAAATAATGGACAGTGATGTAACTCCCCTTGCAGTCATAGAAACAGTCATAGAGGTTCCGTTTTTAACAATAATAACATTGATTGTTTCATTGGTTCCGGTAGTCCCTGCACTAACAGCACCCACTACTGCATTATTAAGGTAATGAACTCTGTATCCTATACTGTTTCCCAGTGTTCCTACTGTTTTCAAACGGGTAATTGTCTGATCCAATAATTCTACATTCGATGCATTATTCATCAGTCCCACATATTGTGTTTTTGAGGTCATATTAGCTGCATGCTGATAATTGACAGAAAATTCCAGATAAAAGTTTTCTCCGGCATTATTAAGCTTTGAAGATTTAAGTGCGGCTACGATAGCAGGGTCATCTGTACTGTAAGCTTTTACAGCAGAGTTGCTTTGATAAATAGCTGATCCTCCGCTACCAAATGTGTCGGGATTGGATGCATCATTATAAATCTTTTTGGTCCATGTCAATGCTGATACATCTACAATCTGTAGATTCTGCACTACTGAAACTGTAAGGGGTGTCACATAATAAGCGACTCCATTCCATAGTCTTATTTTATACTGTCCTATGGGTAAATCCTTAAAGTTGTAATAGAATGTCAGGTCTAATCCATTGGTATATAATTGTACCTGTGAATTAGGAACAGTCGCTAATTTCGTAGAGCCGCTTTCATCCATGATATCTATGGAGAAAGATGTGGGAGGGAGGTTGAGGTTGGCTCCTCTTAAGCTGATCCAGTAGTTTTTATTCTGCTTATCCACAACAGGAGGAGTAATAACAGCAACACTCATAGTATTAGTAGTCCATCCTCCGTTCATTGCTGTTTTCCATGCTGTTTTCTCTGCTTCGGAAAGAGTGCCCGGCAAACTTAGGAACGGCTGCTTTCCATTTGTTTTACCTACACGTCCTGAAGAGTTCTGAGATAAGAAAGTACTAAAGGTAGCATCATTGGAAACATCATTCAAGCCTGTGATCGAATAATAAAGACCTGAAGTATCTAACGTCCAGTTAGCTCCTAATTTCAGTCCTGCTCCCACAACAGATGTAAGTGATGAATTGGCTATATTTTTCCCCAAATCACCTGCCGGAAGTTTGGCAACACTTCCGTTATCACTCATTCCTATGATTTTAGGATAATCCTGCGCATTTCCATCTGTCAGAGGAATTTCTAATTTTTTAGCTAATTTCTCTTGTGTCTTGATATTATATTGAGCCTGACTTGCCATTCCTTCTGCTACAAGATCCGCATTTGAAATACTGACATGACTATCAGCTAATTCCAGGGGAATGGTTCCATCAACAACGGCATGCGTTTTTAAATCTCCGTTTTCATCAACAGCATAATCTGTGTAAGTGGGAGAACCTAATGCAGCTACCTGATAGATAGCATTCGCTTCTCTTTCTCCAATGGGAGGCAATTCATTGACACGTATAATTTTTCCTATAATTGGCATTTTTTTTAATTTTTAAGGTTAATAATTATGTTATTTCCAGTCTCCTGAAATGACTTTCTGACCTTCCAGTGATTCTACTCCAAGAAGGTTGTCATTGGGTTCAAAATTGGTTCCGCAGATTTCTCCCAGTTCATCATCAAACTTCACTCCTGGTTCACAGTTGCAAGGCAGGGCTTTTTTAACCATTAGCCCAATAGATCCCGCCTGAAGAATGGTAAGGGAAGTAGGAATTTTCTCTCTCCATGGCTCTCCTTCTTTTGTCACTTTTGGTGAGCGTAATTCATCCACAATGGATAAGAATAAAGGATCATCAATAACAGGGACTTCACCTCCGTTCCAGATTTGTCCTGTAGCAAGGAAATGTCTCACTGCTTCTTCAAATCCTGGTCTTACCGTAACAATAACTCTTGCCATACCTGACTGCATAAATGCTCTGAACGTAGGATCATTATCATCAAACTGATATAAATCTGCCCATGATTTTCTTTCACCCCAATAATAGGGGTAGAAATAATAACTCATGATTTCCCATTCAAACGCCTGCTCCATAAATTTGATAAATGCAGCATATTGATCCAGTTTTTCATCCACCTTAATGTCTGTATTCTGAAAAGTTTCTGTAGAAGCATTATCATTGGTATAATATCTTTTTTTACCAAAAGTGAGAAGTGCATCAGGACTTTGGTTCAGCATATAGGAAATACAGTTTCTTCTTAAAATGGTATTTTCAATTTTTCTATAGAATCCCGGATTAGATCCTTTGATCTGAGCTCCTACAGCTTTTGCATCTGCCAAGGCAGCTTCATACTTGCTCAACTCCACTTTATAGGCTTCAATAATTTTATTGAATGCCTTCTGCAGCCAGCCATTTTTATATTCTTCCTGCAATACACATTTGATATTAACCGTCGCATGGAAATAGTGGGCATTTGTTGTCGCAATAGTAATAGGAACCTCCCTCACAAATTTTAAAAATGCATTGGATGAACCATCTCCTCCTACCAATAAACTTGCTCCACTTGCCCAACCATTGTAGCCTGGGAATGAATTACTGCTTTTAACAACATAAGATTCAGTGATATAATGTTCCGGGATCGCAATAAGGTCAGATTTTGAAGACGCTTGTTTTGATTCAGTGGAAGAGTAATCAATGGATTTTCCTACATACACAACTGGTTCCAGTCTTTCATCAACTTCAACATTGTAATAACCCAGCCAATATTTTAGTTTTGTGGAATCTGCCAGAGCACTCCAGTCTTTGATCTGCATCCCGGCAGATTCTCTCGGATCAATAGGCTTTACCAATTGATTTTCAACAACATTACTTACCTTCATTCCTAATGAATGTAATTTGGCAGGTTCCGGAATCATAAACTCAAACATCATTCTCTTTCCATAGTTAAAAATCTGGTTTTTGACTACTTTATCCACCCAGCGATATACCCCTACGACATGGTTGCTGCCTTTGGTGTTATCAAAACCATGTTTGTTGTTTTCCTCATATTCCTCAAGGATTTTATCAATTCGTTCTTCTTTCACTTTGGTAACAATCCTTTCCAGGGCTCTGGCGGTAACATCTTTAGCCTCGGTAACGGCCTGTCTGTTACTTTCCTCTTTGGAACTATGAGTAGCATAGTTGGCAGCAGTATTTAGCATATACTTTGCTCCCGCTCCCCATGATGCATTAAATCCTGCCTGCGCTGCAAAATCCTTAGATTCCTGAAGTACTTTAGAAATTTCGCTTTGCATCTCATTTCTTTCCGTAGAAGTAGTATCCGTCAATTTCTCTTTTTCAGATTCCGTAGATTTGGTAGTTTGGGATTCACTTCTTTTTAATCGTCGTGAAGATTTTTCTCTATACTCCCTTGCCATAATATTTTCGATGTGTGAAACATCTCCTTCTACATAACAGTAGGTACTTTGTTCTACCTTTCGGTAATCTGCAATCCCTATATTTTTCATTCCAAATCCCGAAGGAATAAAAATATCATCCGTATTTGTGGGAGTTCCGTTTCCTCCTCCTTCTCCGCCTGTTATTACTTTTTCTTTTAATGTAAATGTTCCAGTACCTTGAAATCTATTAATTCTATCTGCTGTCCACAATAATTTCCCATTCATAACATATGTAAGTCCATCATTAAGAACAACTTCTCCTTCTAATAACAAAACTTCCTGTTTTTCCACAATATTATTTGGAATATCCTCTCCGTTACTAAATAAAGTAGTCACATTAGGGGCATCATAAGTATACGCTAAAGTCCCATTTGCTAAAAGCTGCTGATCGTATGATTTTATATTATAAATCCCACTTACGATATGTTTCGGATCATTAATATCAGTTGTCAGATACATAGTATGGCTTCCAAGCCCCATACCCCAACGTATTGTCCCTGCTGTAAAAGAAATTTCCTGCGTATTTAAGGATTGGGTTACAGGAACAACAACCCCTCCTACTGTTGTGGAAATCTGCGGATTAAGGTTTACATTATTTAAAATAGTTTGCTGTAATAGCTGATTATTTTGTTCAATGGTTTGGAAAAGCTCTGTAAATGTAGAAATATCATTGAGGGCATTAGTAAGATCAGAAGTATTGAATATACGATGTAGAGCTTCAATATTTTCCTGGTTTACATTTCTTAATAACTCTTCTGTTTCAATTTCTGGACGAAAATTAAATTTGAAATTAGGAACTTCCGGAATCGAAACGTATTTCAGACCTGATAACGCTTCATGATTCTCTGCCGCGAGGAAAATTTCCTTTTGATATTCCTGTTCTTTAACAAGAGCATCATATCTCGCCTGTTCAGGTCTTACACTTTCACTATATTCTTCATACGCCTTATTATAGGCTATTCCATATTCTTTTCTATAATTTTTTTCAATTTTCTCTAGCGCTTTTTTAAGATCTACATTTCCCTTAAGGTTTATTGTTGCTTCTGCAAACTTAAGAGCGCTATTATTAAGAGGAATATTCTGCGGGCTGCTTTCTTCTCTTGAAACAGCTGCATTAGACATTGAATTTGTTTTCGCTTTAAAAAGTTCTTTAGGGAGAACTACTTTGGCTTTTATAATGTCTTCATACTGCTCCTGAGTATTTCCGTCATAATTTGACAGGATATGGTCAAGATGCAGAAACTGAATTAATGTTTCTTTTGCGTAAAAATCTTTTTGGGTGACCACCTGATAAATAAGATTATCCCAAATATTAGAATCTATTACAACGATAGGTTTTGGAGTCTCTTTATAAGTTTTGATTTTAGCATCGAACTCCTCTTTGGTTGCTTTTGCTTTATTCTTTGCAACCCAAACTGACAATTCATAAAATTGTACACTTTTAGCTTTTAATGATGCTTCTGTTTCTATAGTTAAACCTGTGATCTTTTCACAGACGTTTTTCAAAGATTCCCCAGCTTCTACTCGTGGGTCAATTACTCCCTTTTGTCTTAGATAGTTTCTGAAAATAAATCTTTTTTCTCTGTTCTCTGGATCAGACAATTCTGCGCTGCGCATCGTCGCAAATCTGAATAAAGTTTGTGAGCTATTATTTTGATTAATTGCTTCCATTTTTTAATTTTGTTTTGGTTTTTATAAAGGTTGAGATCTGAAGCTCTTTTTAGTAGAATATCTTCAGGTTTTAGCCTTATTTTTTTAGGTGGTTTCCGGCAAAAGATGTCCACCTGGAATTTTTAAGTCTAGTTTCATACGCTGTGTTTTTTCTTGAAGCAAATATCCATCACGGAAGCGACAGAACTTGACGTATAAAAATATTTTAATATTTTTTTTCAACAATAAAAAAACCACCCAATAGGTGGCTTGAAATGTATGTTGCATATTATTACTTGCTGAAGATAACACCAGTAAAAAATTTGAGATTACTCATATATTCTATCCTCTCTTTTTAACAGAAACAAATTTCAACTTACATTTTATCTTTTTGACATAAAAAGAGAGCATAAAAATGCCCTCTATAATTTATTCTTCTTTTCTAAAAATTTTATCCCTAAATCTATCCGGTAACTCATCTTTTAGTAATACCAATTTTTCTTCTATAAACTGTAAAGCTTCGTTATGAATAGAATTTCCCCTGTTAAAACGATGTCCACTGGGATACTCAAAAAAATCTTTTCTTAAAGTCTGATACAGCCATTTATATGTTTTTGAATTGACACAATAAACAATATGCCGCTTTTGGATATGTGATATTCTACCATCTAAATTATCAAGATCATATTCAAAATCAAGGTTGAAATTTTTTCCGGCTCTTTCATTGTCTTCAAAAAATATAACAGGTGCTTCGGTAAAAGCATTTATCCTTCTCTTAGTCCCTCTGTCTTCTATTTTCGGGCCCACGTAATCCATCTCCTCGTTCAAAGGTGGAAAAGGATATTTATTGGTGTCATAAGAAGGGATAAAAATAATAGAATCTCTCTCATACAATCTAAACAGAATCATATTTTTAGAATAATATCCCTTTCCAAAGCGATTTCCAAAAGTCATACTCAACTTATAATTATAAAATCTTTGTTCATTCATGTTTTTTAAATTTAGTAGATAAAGTTATTAAAATCAGGAAAATGCTCATTTTTCATCGCTCAGAATTAAATGTAAGCTTTTTCGACACAAAAAGAGAGCATAAAAATGCCCTCTATAATTTATTCTTCTTTTCTAAAAATTTTATCCCTAAATCTATCCGGTAACTCGTCTTTTAGTAATACCAATTTTTCTTCTATAAACTGTAAAGCTTTATTATGAATTGAGTTTTCCCTATTATGGCGATATCCAGATGGATGGCTGTAAAAATCTTTTCTTAAAGTCTGATACAGCCATTTGTATGTTTGAGAATTTACACAATAAACTACATGACGTTTTTTGATATGTGAAATTCTACCATCTAAATTATCAAGATCATATTCAAAATCAAGGTTGAAATTTTTTCCGGCTCTTTCATTGTCTTCAAAAAATATAACAGGTGCTTCGGTAAAAGCATTTATCCTTCTCTTAGTCCCTCTGTCTTCTATCTCTGGTCCAATATAGTCCATTTCTTCGTTTAACGGAGGAAAAGGATATTTAGTCGTATTATAATGAGGGATTAACAAAATAGAATCTCTTTCGTAAAATTGAATCAATACCATATTTTTAGAATAAGGTTTCCCTAAATTGTTCCCAAACATTGCTATTAGCTTATAATTATAAAATCCGTGTTCACTCATATTTTTCATCTTTCCTAAAAACCCTATTGCTAAACTCTTCAGGTAACTCATTTTTAAATGATATCAATTTTTCTTCTATAAACTGTAAAGCTTCATTATGAATAGAGTTTTCCCTATTAAAACGATGCCCACTAGGATACTCAAAAAAATCTTTTCTTAAAGTCTGATATAACCTTTTGTACATTTCTGAATCTACACAAAAAATTATGTGAAAATATTTATTGTGATATATTTTTCCACTGAAACCCTCTTTATCATATTCATATTCAAGTTTGAAATGCTTCCCTGCTCTTTTATTATCTTCAAAAAATATAACAGGCGCTTCCGTAAAAGCTTTTATCCTTCTCTTTGTCCCTCTGTCTTCTATTTTGGGACCCACGTAATCCATCTCTTTGTTTAAAGGTGGAAAAGGGTATTTACTGGTATCATAAGAAGGGATAAAAATAATAGAGTCCCTTTCATAAAATCTAATCATTATCATATTCTTAGAATAAAGCCCTTTTCCGAAATTATTTCCAAACAATACTACCATTTTATAATTGTAAAATTTATTTTCATTCATGTTTTAAAATTTAGTAGATAAAGTTATTAAAATCAAATTCATTAAAATCAGGAAAGTGCTTTTTTTGCCATTCACTATATTTTAATTTATCTCCAATGTAATTAGGTTTAGAATTATCAAAAGTATTATAAGCGTCTCTTAATCCTTCCAAATGTTCTTTTATAAGCTCTTTTGGTGCACCATTTGCTTTTAGTCTGAGCACTTCTTTTATGCGTACTTCATATTCCAAAAAGTTTCTTTCAACTATTGTTAAGTACCCCATCTTTGGCATATCTTGTGGAACTTCTACGCCTGGTCTTCTAATAATTTCCGTTGCTGTCGCATATTTTCCCTGTAAATTCCTCTCTAACTGGATAATATGGTCTATCTCATGTTCAAGATCAAGGAAACGCATTTCGGGATGCCATTCTATAATTTTATCTATTCTCACCAATTCCAGCTGCCGGGTAAATACAAACTTTTCAGTATATCCCACATCCTGAGTAATATCTGTAATTTCTACAATTTTTATATTTCTTTCTTTTAAAAACTGCATCATCTCATCAAACTTTGGATGCAGCTTCATTTTTACGGTTCCCCATTGTATCGTTTCAGTTGTGGCCTGCTCACCTATTCTGGCAGATGTGTTGACCATTGTTTTGCTTTTCTTCACGAGCAAAAGCAGCTTTTTCATTTGGTCTGCAAGGATATCTCCCTTATTATTCCATATATTTTTGGTTTTATCGATGAGCCTTTTAAAAGCTTCCTTTGGAGATTTTGAAACTTCAGCCGCTATTTCTTCTCCTTTATAAAGTACTGTATAACCTGTTTCTGTAGTATTTCCTGTTTTTACAATAAGTAATTCATCTCTTTGCAGGTTTTGTATGTCCCGGGTATAACCTCCCAATCCATTTTTTGAGAGTTCTTTTGCCACATCATCAATAAAAACCATGCTTTCTTCTACAGAAATAAAATAGCTATATAAAACTCTTTCAAAGTTTTTTGAAGAAACAAAATACAGTTTCTGTAATAATTTTCCCAAAGATTGGCTGGAACCTACTTTTAGTTTTTCCCCATTATAAAATACTTCATATGATTCCTCAGCAATTTTTTTCAGTGAAATTCCTTTAAACTGAAGTTCTCTTACTACCTGTTCAAGATACTTTTCCTGAGAGGAGGAAAGATTAAGAATCTTTCTCCATAATGCATATCTGTCTCCTTTTATTACTACTTCATCTATTTCATTAGTAACAATAGCAGCCTGTCTTGCTTCATAGTCTTCCAGTTCTTTAATAAGCTTTTCTAAATCTCTTTTAAAGAGAACCCAATTTCTGGGAATATTCTTTGCATTTCTTAAAGACTCTAATAAGGCTGGACCTTTAGTAAGAATGCCGTTAATTATTACTTTACTTAAAAAGCCTAAACCCGCCATCAGGTAAATAGTATCCCAATTTTCCACAAACCATTCTCCTCCGTTTTCCGATAGGAATTTACGTATCCCTTCATCCATCATCACAATATCCGTAAGAGCTAATCCTGCTTCCGCAAATCTTATTAATACGGAAGAGGCTCCTCCTGAATAGGCTGCTGCCAAAACAGCCGCTACATCTAATGTAATACGGACCATTTTTACTAATTCCTCATGATTTGCATGATCTACCATATAATAAAGCATAATAGCGGCATTGGGTGCTGCTTTTACAGGCTTTATTAAAGACGTTTTCATATCAGTATCTTCAATGATCACCAAATCACAGGGGTTGAGGTTTGCATCTTCTACAGTTACAAAGTTTTGCGAGGTAACAGCTCCCATATTAGAAGCTATGACCCTTGTGGAAACTAATTTTTGGTTTGTAATTCTAAAAAGTTTATTCTCTGCCGCAGGTGTAAACTTGTTAAGACGATATAAACTGCCTTTCAAAAAAACGGGTTTATGAAGATTATTCCCTTCCAATATGATAAAAGCATTGACAATAGTTGCAAAAGCAGATTTGGTTTCATAATCACTTATTGTTTCATAAATCTCCATCAGAATTTCCTGATTAGCTTTCAGTTTATCAATAATCCATTTTATATCACTGAAGTTTTGAACGATATTCATAACAGCGGAACCTGTATCTACAAACCATTTTTCGCCATCATATTGGCAAAGCCTCAGGAGATCATTCCAAAGCTGCTCATCTTTTCTGTCCTTTATTGAAGATGGATACGCATTTTCATAAAGCCAGCTAAGTTTGCTGTCGCTTGATTCCACTCTTGAAAATGCTTTCCGGAATTCGTCATTGATAAACGTTTCATTCGCTGGTTTTATATTAATATATTTTAAGAGATTAATAAAATCAAAAACATTATAAGTTTTGAGAATTAAAGCAATATCCGTTTTTTTAGTAAGACTTTGTGTGTAATGATATGTTAATATATATTCAATTTCTTCACCTTGAGTATCTATTCTTATATCATAGTTGATTTCTTTTCCTGGCTGTATCGTAATATATCCTGTATCTGAACCGTATACAACGGTGATTTTTAATTCTCTTTCTTTTAAGCTTAAAGGCAGTCTTACTTTGAACGGGATATCAATATCACCAACATAGCCTGAAGAGAAAGGAGAATAAAAATAATTGTTGCTCGCTTCTTTTGTTTCATAATTCTTAGGATCGAACCAAAGTTCCTTAACTCCTTTATATACTAAATCATTTACTAATTTTTTTATATCACTCATGTTTTTGAAAATTTGTGTTTGTCTTAAAATAGGTTAAGATCTGAAGCTCTTTTTAGTAGAATGTCTTCAGGTTTTAGCCTTATTTTTTTAGGTGGTTTCCGGCAAAAGATGTCCACCTGAAATTTTGAAGTCTAGTTTCATACGCTGTGTTTTTTCTTGAAGCAAATATCCATCAGGGAAGCGACAGAACTTGACGTATAAAAAACTATTTTTACTTTTTGTTCTCAAACCTTTGGTACAAACCGTTTTAGTATTCTCAATATTTTAATACATTTGTTTAAAACATATTTCAGATGAATTTCGAGCAGATCAACTTACACCTTGAGGCATACAAAGAACACAACCAGATTCTGGATGCAGCAAAATATCTGATCCATTCTTTTGACCTGGAACATGAAAACTTTGCAGGATTCGGATTCAGGGAAGAACTCTCTCCTACTTCGATGCTTCTTACGGCAGAAGGGGAGCTGGGAGGACCACAAACGGTGATGATCCCACGAAATTTATTTGATTTTGACCTGAACCTTGTGTTGAATATGGTTGCCCACGAAATGCTTCATGTAAGACAGAAAGCTCCCGGAAAGGTTATTGAAGACAAAAATGAAAGGGAATTTCAGGCGTATTATGAAATGCTTTTTCACAAAATATTCCCACAGATACCGGAAGTTTCAGATTTCCATAAAAAATTCTTCGGAGAAAAAGCATTGGAATATTACAAAAGAATGGGCGAAGGCTCAGTATTACAACAAAAATATGCAGAGCAGAAAACAGAAGTAGAACATTTAATTAACGAATTACCATGACAGTAAAACCAGATATCACCTGGGCAGATTTTGAAAAAATAGACATCAGATGCGGAACCATTCTTTCAGTGAATGATTTTGAAAAAACCAGAAACCCTTCTTACCAGCTGGAAATAGATTTCGGAGACTTAGGAATAAGAAAATCATCCGCCCAAATTACTTCTCTATATGAAAAAGAAGAGCTTATTGGAAAACAGATTTTAGCCGTTGTCAATTTTCCTAAAAAACAGATTGCCAATTTCTTCAGCGAATGTCTTGTACTAGGATTGTATGGAGACGACAAAAAAGATGTTACACTTTTGACACCTTCATTGCCTACAAAAAATGGAATGCAGGTAGGATAGACAACAAAACACAATATGATACAAAACATCCCTTTAGAAAGAGTTTTATTCCTTGATATTGAGACCGTTCCACAGGCTGGATCATGGGACGAGTTATCCGAAACAGAGCAATACCTGTGGGATAAAAAAACAAAATTCCAGAGAAAGGAAGAAGTGACTGCAGAAGAGTTTTATGACAGAGCCGGCATCATGGCCGAGTTTGGAAAAATCATCTGCATCACCATCGGAATGGTTGAAAAGAATGAAACGTTAAAAATAAAGAGTTTTTCCGGGCATGAGGAAAAGAAAATGCTGCAGGAGTTTGGAGAAATATTCAACAGCCCAAGGCTTTATAACGTGATTCTCTGTGCTCATAACGGAAAAGAATTTGATTTCCCATGGATTGCAAGACGATACCTCATCAATGGTATGCAGCCTCCGGCACCGTTTCAGATGTTTGGGAAAAAGCCCTGGGAAATTCCGCATATCGATACAATGGAACTCTGGAAGTTCGGTGATTATAAAAGTTTTGTATCCCTGGAATTACTGGCTCATGTCTTTGGTATTCCTACTCCGAAGGATGATATTGACGGCTCAATGGTTTCATCAATTTACTACATAGAGAAAGACTTGCAGAGAATTGTTGACTATTGTGAAAAAGATGTCTTAACTTTGGCAAATATTTTCCGGCGTATGCGTCAGGAAGATTTGTTGAAAAGGAATATCAATCTAGATTAAAAAATGAAATTTACAGACGATCAAATTGCTGACATTGGTGAGGAAATCATTAGTGTACTAAAAACCGTATATGACCCTGAAATTCCGGTAGATATTTACGAATTAGGGCTGATTTACGATGTCCAGATCTCCGATGATGCTGACGTAAAAATTATAATGACCCTTACTACTCCCAACTGCCCTGTTGCAGAAACCCTTCCTCAGGAAGTAAAAGATAAAGTGGCTGAAGTAGAAAACGTAAAAAGTGTAGATTTAGAGCTTACTTTTGAACCAAGCTGGAATAAGGATATGATGAGCGAAGAGGCGAAGTTTGAGCTGGGAATGCTTTAAAATTACCCTTAACAATATAAAACCCCGAAAAATTTTCGGGGTTTTTGTTTTTAAATATCTTTTGCTATTTCCTTTCCTTCCCTTCTGCTCCACTCACTCCATGAACCTACATACAGATCTGGGATTGGAAATCCTGCATAATCCAGAGCTAAAATAGTATGACAGGCAGTAACTCCCGATCCGCAATGAATGATCAGATGATCAGGCTTATTTTGTAACAACTGCTTATATTTTCCTTTTAAAATTTCAGGACTCAGAAAGTTTCCGTTTTCATCCAGATTTTCAGAAAAAGGAATATTAACCGCTCCCGGAATATGCCCCGCAACCAGATCAATCGGTTCAGATTCACCTTTATAGCGGTAAGCGTCTCTTACATCAATCACCGTAGAAGAATTGTTTTTCAATTCACTTTCAACAACTTCCAGGCTCGAAACCGGAAAACTCCAATGATCTTTTTTAATTAAAGAAGCTTTCTCAAAGATCTCTTCTCCTGAAGCATATCCCAAACCTGCTTTTTCCGCTGCATGCATTCCCCCATCAAGTACCTGAACTTTTTCAAATCCGAAAGATCTTAGCATCCACCAGGCACGTGCAGCTGCATTCGAAGCATTTTTATCATCATAGACAACAATATGATTACCCTCTGAAATTCCAAGATCTGAAAGTGTTTCAGCAAACTTTTTCACGGAAGGAAGCGGATGTCTCCCTCCAAAAGCTGCATTCTCTCCTATTTCAGCCAGATCTTTATCCAGATCAATAAATCTTGCTCCTTTAATATGCTTATCAAGGTAAGTTTGTTTTACGTCTTTTCCTGTTCTTGCATCAAGAATAACAAGATTTTCGGTTGGAGTCTTTTTGAGTTCGGTTGGTGAGATGATTGGAGACATTTTGTTGATTTTGGGGTTAAATTTTAAATTTGAGTCAGGTCACACTCCATTATATCTGAAGATATTAATGAAACAGACCGTTCAGCCGTATTTTGTCATTCCATAGGAATCTCAAATTTAGCTATGGACATCAGAGATCTATGTAAGTTGTTAAATAGATGAACTTATAATTCATTCTTCTTAAAAATGAAAAATATCCTTCGCTTTATTATAAGAACTTTCAAAGTTCAAAAGATTCAGTTTATGTTCTGCTTTTTCAACGCTCATAAAGTTGATAACCTGCTCTGTAGGCATATTTCCTACAAGATCATCTTTAGCCATAGGACATCCACCAATGCCTTTGATGGCACTGTCAAATCTTCGGCAGCCTTGATCATAAGCAGCCTTTAATTTTGAATAGGAATCTTCATAACGATTATGAAAGTGTCCTCCGAAGTTGATATTCGGATATTTTGAAGGTATTTTTTCAAACAAAAGAGCAATGGTTTCCGGAGTTGCCACACCGGTTGTATCAGATAATAATATATCTTTTACACCGATATCTGAGAATTTTTGTGCCCATTGGTCAACATCTTCCCACTTCCACATTTCACCGTACGGATTTCCAAAAGCCATCGAGAAGTAGATATTAAGCTGTTTTCCTTCGCTTTTTACCAGTTCAAGCATTTTAATAATTTCATCAAAAGCTTCTTCCTGACTTTTATTGGTATTTCTGTGCTGAAAAGTTTCTGAAATAGAAAACGGGAAGCCCAGAATATCTACAGACTCATGTTTCAATGCTTTTTCCGCACCTCTGTAATTACCAATAATGGCAGAAACTTTGGTCTTGGAGCGTGATTTGTCGATATTTTTTGCCACCTCATCAGAGTCAGCCATCTGCGGAATCGCTTTCGGGGAAACAAAACTCAGACAATCCAATACATCAAAGCCAACATCCATTAAGGAGTTGATATAATCTATTTTTTTATCGGTAGGGATAAATTCTCCCCATCCCTGCATTGCATCTCTAGGACATTCGGTAAGAAACATTTTTACTTTTTGATTTTCTCAAATATAATAAAACTAAACTACTTAGTATACTGTACATACAAAGCTAACACTATTTTGATTTTCAAAGATTTATATCTGATTTATAATTTCAATACCTGATATTAAATCGCAAATAACGTATTCTCAGCATCAAATTTGCTAACTTTGTTAAAATTTATGATATCTGATGAGTACAATAGAATTCAACCCTTTGTGGAAAGAAAAATTACTGAACCGTTTTCTTAACTATGTAAAAATATATTCAACCAGTGACGCAGAAAGTGAAACAACACCTTCTACTGAACGTCAGTGGGATATTGCCAACTATATTACTGAAGAACTGAAGACCATCGGCCTGGAAGATGTTTCTATAGACAGCAATGGCTATATCATGGGCTATGTTCCTTCTAATCTTGAAAATGATGACAGGCCTACTATCGGGTTTATTTCACATTATGATACTTCACCGGATTTCAGCGGAGAAAATGTAAAACCTCAGGTTTGGGAAAATTATGACGGAAATGATCTTCTTTTGAACCAGACAACAGGATTCACCTTATCTTCTTCAAGGTTTGAAAGCTTAAAAAAATATATTGGTCAGACATTAATTACCACTGACGGAACAACTCTTCTCGGAGCTGATGACAAGGCGGGATGTGCTGAAATTGTAACAGCCGCAGAATATCTTATTGCGCATCCTGAGATCAAACATGGAAGAATTGCTATAGGATTTACACCAGATGAAGAAATCGGAAGAGGCGCCCATAAATTTGATGTGGCTAAATTTGGTGCAGAATGGGCTTATACTATGGATGGCGGAGAAGTGGGAGAACTTGAATATGAGAACTTTAACGCTGCCGGAGCGGTTGTGAAAATCCACGGATTAAGTGTTCACCCTGGTTATGCTTACGGAAAAATGATCAATGCTGCTCTTTTAGCTGCTGAATTTGCTCAAATGCTTCCTGCTAACGAAACTCCTTCAACAACAAAAGGCTTCGACGGATTTTACCACTTAATGGATATTACAGCTGATATTTCTGAGGCTAAACTTCAATATATCATCAGAGATCATGATGCAGATAAATTTGAAGCCAGAAAGAAATTCATGGAGGAAAAAGTAGCCGAGTTTAATCAAAAACACGGTGAAGGAACTGCTGAAGTAGAGATCAAAGAGCAATACAGAAACATGAAGCAGCAGTTTGAAGGTAAAATGCACATTGTAGATCTTGCTGCAAAAGCAATGACTGAAGCAGGTATAGAGCCTAAGATCAAAGCAATCAGAGGGGGTACAGATGGTGCTCAACTTTCTTATATGGGACTTCCTTGCCCGAATATTTTTGCAGGAGGAATCAACTTCCACGGACCCTACGAGTATGTAGCTTTGGAAAGTATGGAAAAAGCAACTGAAGTTATTATTAATATTGTTAAAGCGTAATAAATCATGAAAAAGGTCTTAGCATCAGTATTCATTTTCTCTTTTATTTTCAGCAGTGCCCAGATTTCTGAATTTCAAAGGGCAGATTCACGCTATGAAAGAAAGAAAACGGCTCTGTATAATAAATATCCTAAGCCTAATGATTTAAGAACCAAGAAAGAATGGCTTTTGACAGAGGATAAAATAACAGCCTACAAGACTGCTTTGGATAAAGCTTCTCTTGAAGATCAGAAAATGATCTCTGCAGATCCTCCTACGAAAACAAAAGTGAGTAAAGAAGCAGAATACGATAAAGGTAAAGCTGCTTTTCAAAAACTTTTATATGAAGCTGTAGATCTTGACTTTCTGAACTTTTCTTCGGAAACTTACAAAGCAACAATAAGTTTTGTGGTAGATTCTAAAGGGAACGCTCTTAATCCCAATGTAAAAGGAAATAATGAAGATGTAAATGCTTTCATTGAAGCCGCTTTTTACCGCATTAAAGATAAAGGCAAATGGAAACCCGCAGAAGACAAAGGGAAACCAGTTTCTTCCAATGTTTCTGTTCCCTTAACAATGTCCTTCAGAAAATAATATATAGAACCCGCTACGATGGTAGCGGGTTTCTTTTTCTCTATTTAAAAATATTACCGTAATTCATTATGTTATTATCGCTCCTTTATGATACGAAGGAACTATCCCTCTTTTCAAAAAAGAGTATCTGCTGTATCAGAATAATTTAAGTTTCTAATACATTTTTTATCATAAGAAAACCTCCTTTGCAGTGGCTTTTCTTTATATAAAAGCTACACATAAAATTCATTTACAACACATTAAGACAATTTTATTATATTTACAAGGATGTACAATTTTAAACAATAACATTGAATACCCAATTATCATGAAAACAATGAAAAAACTTTTGAGAAAAGACTTATCTGCCATTATGGGCAGCGGTGGAGATGGCTGTCATATGGGAGGCAACTCTTATAATTGTCAGGACGACTGTCAATGCGCCTGGGGATATGCATGTGAAATGTATGAAGACGGAAATCCTGGACAATGTATCGCTGTAGGCGGTGGAGGAAACCCTGGCGGCGGTGGCTGTATTCCTCCTTCTATTTGTGAAGAACAACCTTATTAAATAATAAAACCCGGGAGTATTAATACTTCCGGGTTTTTGTTATTCCTGTTTGTATCCAAAAAGATACCACTCCCCTGGTATCTCTGTAAAATCACAAAAAAACACTCTTTATAGTTAAAAAACGCAGTTACCATTGTTTTATTTTTAAACCTAACAGTCTAAAAATAAAAATATTTTTAACAAAAAAGATCGTATGAAAGTGAATTTATATCAAAATTAAATTTTCATTAATTTTCTCTGGATTCTCATCTTTTACGTTATTATTTTTAACAAAAAAATTACACAAATGAGCGTATTAAAATCTATTTTTTCATTAATTACATTCTTTTTCACAGCCAATCTTGTTTTGGCTTCAGGATCGGGCATTGCCTATAACGGAAACACTTACAAAATTCCTATTGGAGGAAATGCCTTTATAACCCATCGGGTAAGTAATGGGACGGAGAAGATTACCGATTACGGGCTGACAAACTGGACGAGTTCTCAAGCCATAGTAAGTACCTATTTTAAAGTAAGCAACAGTGGAATGCTAAACATTAAAGTAATCGCAAAGGTATTCTTTGATAAAAGCAGTACAATTAAGGTTACTGTCAATGGAGTTTCACACAAGATCTTTATGAAGGGAACCTCTTTTAATACCTATTCTGCAGGAAGCTTTTATGTACCTGCAGGATACGTAAAAGTAGATCTTCAGGGTGTGAGCAAAAACGGACTCTATTTCGGGCGCGTATCTGATCTGCTGATTGACGGATCTGCAACCTCAGGAAATACTGTTTTCTCTAATCAAAAGAATAATTTTCATTTCGCAAGAAGAGGTCCTTCCTGCCATTTATTATATGTAGTTCCTACATCTGAAAATATTTCCTATTATTACAATGAAGTTACAGTACCTGCAGGACAAGACAAGGTGGGTTCTTATTTTATGGTAAACGGATTTGAGGAAGGTTACTTTGGAATGCAGGTAAATTCTGCAACGGAAAGACGGATTTTATTTTCGGTCTGGAGTCCGTTCGAGACAGACAATCCCAATTCAATTCCGAACGATAAAAAGGTAAAATTAAACTGTAAGGGAACGGATGTTACTGTTGATAAATTTGGAGGTGAAGGTTCCGGAGGCCAGAGCTATCTGAGCTTTCCATGGAAAGCGGGGCTTACCTATAAGTTCCTTTTAAAGGCGAGTCCAGATGGAGCTGGTAATACAGATTATACAGCATGGTTTTTTGCAACTAATGCAGGCGGCTGGAAGCTGATTGCAAGCTGGAAGAGGCCCTATACCAATACCTATTTAAAAAGCTTTTACAGTTTTGTTGAAAATTTTGAGCCAGACAATGGCTATTTGGGTAGAAAAGCCGAATTCGGAAATCAATGGGTAAGAACAGTAAAAGGGCAATGGCTACCTGTTTCGAAGGCTAATTTTGACGGTGATGAAACCTATACCTCTAATCAGAGAGCAGATGCTTCGGGAGGAACGACTAACAATAGGTTCTTTTTAAGAAACGGAGCTTTCACCAATGAATATACTCCAGTTAATACATTATTGAGTATTGCTGTTCCTCAACAGACTCCCAATATTAATCTGGACGCCCTACCCTATTGCAATGGTGCTGCCCCTTTACAGAAGCAAAGTAGTGTAGCTGTTACCGAAATTGCCGACAATATCAAATTGTTACCGAATCCTGCTCATAGCTTTATTCAGGTTAAAGGGCTGGAAGGTAAGCAGGCTTCATACAGCATCTTGAATATACAGGGTAAAATAATTAAAACCGGACATACAAGCGGAGAGGAAATTTCAATCTCTACATTGCCGGATGGTATATATATGCTCAATATATATGACGGTACTGCCATCAGAAAAAGCTTAAAGTTTATTAAGAATTAATTAGATCTGAACCCCGGCTCAGTCTTTTCGATAAAAATAAATACTTATACCACTTATTTACCTATACAAAACACCTTTAAGAAAGATCATGTCAGACACTTCAGAAAACTATCATATAGACGGAGATTCTGATTGACAAGGCAAATTGGAAAGGGCTGTAAAATGGATAAAGAACAGCCCTATTAGCAATAAAAACCGGGAGTAGTAATGCTTCCGGTTTTATTTTTCACCCTAAAACAGATCGTTGTCAAAGCATCTCTGCCATTCATCAAATAAAATTTAATTCCATCCGCCATAGTTGTTGCTTTGCACCAGATTTTTAACAATAATAAAATTATGAAGCAGCAATTTTTCGCTTTAAGTGCATTGTTATTATGCATTTTTTACAGTATGGAAACCAAAGCACAGCAGACTCCGGCTTTTCACATTGGGGTAAAGGGAGGGGCAAACTTTACAAAAACATCCACGGAATCTTCTTTAGAAGGGAAATACGGATTCGGTTATCAGGCAGGTGTAATGACAAGAATGGATATCGGAAAACTGTATGTGCAGGGAGAAGCTCTGTTCAACAAAAGAAAAGCATCATACCAATCTCAAGACGGAAGCTCTTCAAAACTTTCATGGAACGCTATTGATATTCCTGTGCTAGTAGGATATAAATTGATTAAAACCGATGATTTTAATGTAAGAGTATTTACCGGAGGTGTTTACAGCTATGCTTTCAATAATAAAGTATCTGCATCTCAGGCTCTTCAGGAGGGATTTAAAAAGTTTGATAAATCCAATATTGGCATTACGGGAGGTGTAGGAGTAGATTATAAGAACTTCACGATAGATTTGAGGTATGAGACCGGGCTTACAAGCATTAGTAAAGAATTTAAATCCAAACCCCACAGTTTTTCCCTTGGAATAGGTTATTTCCTGTTCTAAAAAACTTAAATTATCTTTACCTGTTAGAAACTGTTGCCCTGCAGTTTCTAATTTTTTTATCAACCTATTTCCATTTCCATGACAAAATCTTTTTTTTTAAAAGAATACATATTTACTTTTATTTTCTGGTTTGTTCTCGCTATTGCACTTTGGTGTAATTTTCAAACCATGACAGAAAAATATCTTGCAATGATTCAAGCTGTTATCATTGTGGTTTCTTCATTTACATTCACTCATTTTTTAACCAATAAGCTTCTCCCAAAAGCTTTACGGGAGAAAAGAATGAAACGTTTTCTGGTACAGGCGGTAATGGTTATATTCATACTAAGTCTTATTTTTTCTGTTATTTTTACTTACCTCGAAACGGCTCCAAAAGAAGAACTTCCACAAAATTTTTTGGATCAGCTGCCCTTTTTGTGGCAGGGCTTTTATATGTCTTTACCGGCATCATTCCTAATTAATGGAGCGGCATGTGGAATTAAATTTTATAAGGAGCACGGAAGAATAGAACGCGATCATATTCTCCTGCAGCAGGCCCATCTGGAAAACCAGCTTAAGCTTTTACAGGATCAGATCAATCCTCATGTCGTATTTAATATTCTGAATCATATTCATATTCTGATGAAGACTGACACACAGCTGGCAGATTTTCTGCTGATGAAATTCTCAGACATTCTCCGCTATCAGCTCTACCATTGTAATCAGTCCATGGTTTCGTTGGATAAAGAGATAGAATACCTTCAAAACCTTGTTGAGGTAGAAAAACTGAGGTGGGGAAATGAACTGGATGTAAAAGCAACCTGGGAAATCAATAATAAGAAAGCGTTTATTGCTCCTTTACTTCTTGTTCCTTTTATAGAAAATGCATTTAAATATGTCTGCAGACTTCCCGGTCATAAAGGCTATGTAA
The DNA here is from genome assembly GCF_057809135.1 of Chryseobacterium sp. FG46. Taxonomy (NCBI): domain Bacteria; kingdom Pseudomonadati; phylum Bacteroidota; class Flavobacteriia; order Flavobacteriales; family Weeksellaceae; genus Chryseobacterium; species Chryseobacterium sp. FG46. The sequence continues at coordinate 72,959 of NZ_JBMDJJ010000014.1, forward strand.
AAATATCCTGTAAAGAAAGCAACAACAGTCTTTATTTTTATGTTGAAAATTCCTATTCGGATATGACAACCTATAAAAAGAAAGACGGAACCGGTGGAATTGGTCTTCAAAATGTAAAAAAACGTCTAAAATTACAATATCCGGATTCCCACGATCTGAATATCGAGTCGGATAACCAAATCTTTAAAATAACTTTAATATTAACACTATCTGACACTTATGAGCTCTAATATTCCTAAAATGAAATGCCTTATTATTGATGATGAACCTTTGGCAAGATTTCATCTTAAAGAACTGGCAGACCAGATTGACTTTTTATCCGTTGAAGGAACCTGCGCAACAGCATTGGAAGCCGATGCGAAGGTAAAAGAGAGTGAAATAGACCTTCTTTTCCTGGATATCAATATGCCCTATCTTACAGGTCTGGAGTTTTTGGAACAGCTGGAAAATCCTCCTTTATGTATTCTTACCACGGCTTATTCAGAATATGCTTTGGAAGGATTTCGTCTGCAGGTAGCGGATTATCTTTTAAAGCCCATTGCTTTTAACCGTTTTTATCAGGCAGTTAATAAGGCACAGCAGCAGTTTATCATTGGTGAAAAATTAAAAAACAATACCCCACTGGATGATCCTTTTCTCTATGTAAGGCAGTCTGATACTTTCATTAAAATTTCATGGGTAGATATCCTGTATATTGAAAGCATGCAGAATTACACCAGGCTTCATTTTAAAGATAAATCACTGGTTATCCATCAGACCATGAAAGCTATTGAGGAGTCTCTTCCTTCGGATCATTTTTTCAGGATTCATAAATCCTACCTCATCAATATTACCCATATTGACATGATCTCAGGAGGACGTCTTTTTATTAATAAAATTGAGCTTCCTATTTCCCGAACCCGCAAAGAAGAATTGCTTAATCAGGTGGTTTATAAGAAACTGATCAGCAAATAGCCGGAAGAAAGAAGCCGGAAACAGGAATAATAACTCCTGATTTCCGGCTTCTTTTATGGCAGATTCCAGCGTAATGATACTGCAGCGTAAAATGTACTTGAAAATCTTGGATCAGCTATTTTTTTGTCTCTGAAAATGCTGCTGATTTTTCGGTCATTCTCACTAAAGCTTCTCAATATGGCTGTTCCTCCCGTAAGACGTAATGTAAGTCTGTCATTGATTTTTAATTCCGGCCTGAGTCCTGCGCTGATCTGCTGATACCCTAACAGCATTGATTTTCCGTTTATATTTCTCTCTGCCGTCATTCCGTTCAGTTCTACAACAGCTTTTAAAGTAAACTTATCTGAGAAAAGATATCCGGCTTCCATCCCTTCCGGGAAATTGATCTTGAATTTAATCTTTCCGTTTGTCTTCCAGTCGAAATAAATCCATGGTAAAATCATAGGAACACCAAAAGCTGTGGTAAGCACCGGCCCGGCCCCTAAAGATAGGTTAGGATTAAAATGTCTGATAAATAAAATTCCTCCCTGTCCCAACACATCATCGAAATCTATTTTTTCAAGGTCTGTATATACACCTGCGGATGCCGTCATCATCATACTCCACTTTTTGCCTAAAGGTCTCATATGCTGTATTCCGACCTGTGCATTCAGCATCTGGTCCGGAAATAATCCTGTTTCGTAATTTTTGTGGGTCATCTTTGCGTAAGATCCGCTCAGCAGCATAGACCATGCTCTTACTTTTCCATTGGAATCTTTTTTTACAGATAAAGGAATGCTGAGATTAAGATCTACTCTTTTAAAATCACTTTTAGCATTAGTCTTTGTGCTGTCTTCAGGGCGGATATAGTTTGAGCCCGGAATATATTCTGTTTTCAGCTCCGCAGAGAGCCCGGATTGTGCATTCACACAGTATCCTAATGGCAGTATACAGCATAAAGCTGTCGAAAGGGTTCTTTTCATATTTTAAATTTTATGCAAAGAGAACCCTTTGACTATTTTTTACAAAAATTACTTGATTAAGTGCCAGGATTGTATGACAACAGGATCAAATTAGAGGATTTATTGTTAACTTATTTTATTTAGTACAAGACATATCTTGCTCCATAATAGTAATATCCTGTTTCAGCATCCAACTCCTTAGCATTAAATTTATAAGGACTGTTATTACTTGTCTTATTATGATTCTCTACAAAAACCTCCCCTGCTACCGCACGAATCCTTTCGTGTGGTTAAAAAATTATACTTCAATACATCAGATTGAAATCCTAAAAACTTTTGTTTTTTTTAATGATTTTATATTTTCAACAGAAACTTTTTATTATTCTCAATTAATATATCAATACCACACATGATAGATATCGAATTGGTAGTATACTTCCACACGAAGGAATTCGTGCGGTAGCGAGGGGATTTAATACTGTTTAGAAACAAATTAATCATCACAATATCTTCAATCAGTTATTTAAAGATTTTTTTTAATAACCAATATAAAAAAGTTATTAATAAAGACCCACCCAATATTATTATCCACCCATAAGGCAAAACCCAAAAAATAAAATATTTTACAGAGTTCATAAGATATGATAATGAATTTTTAGAAGGATAAACCTGTTTGAAGGCACTATCTGTAAGTCCTAAAAAATAGGCTAATACTGATAATACTATAATACTTATAATAAATACATTGAAAATAGTTTTTTTCATATTACATTATTTTGTTGCTCTTCCAGATTGAACATTTCCATTTTGAGGATTTAATTTTTGAAATTTATAATGCAAAAACCCTCGCAAAAGTGAGGGTTTCTTATCTGTCACACGAATGGATTCGTACGGTAGCAGGGCAATCCCGCCAAGTTCCAAACTATTACTAAAAATAGAGATAGTCTTTCATATTTACCCTATCCCCCCATCCATTTTTCTGATCAACAGTCAAATTAAAAACATAATTCACTTGGGGAAGATCCATTTTATTTCTATTCATAATTACAATAATATTTTGTAGATAAGCTAATGTTAATTCCGATTTAAATTGTCCATACAAATTATTAATTCCAATATATAATAAATTATCTATTAAAATCAGACATTCATGACTCAAACTTAAATAGTATTTCAAAAGCTCATTATAATAGTCAAAATCTACTATCTCATAATACCCAGAATTATAATTATTATTGAGAATTATTGCTGGCAAAACTTCTTCAATACTCTCATGCCACAAATCTAATTGACCTGAACTCACAAAATCTTCAATATTTCTTTCTAATTTATTGGGTAAAGCTTGATATTTTTTCTCTCTTATATATTTATTTAGACATAAATATCCATAAATATATCTACCTCTAATTGAGATGTTTTCAAAATCAGAAATTTTCATATTTTTATTCACTGGTTGGCTTTTTGTTTTTAAATGTTTGTTGACAATTTTTACATCTTGTAAAATCAATATATTTACCATTTTTAAACTGCATAGTATGCATATCTTTCAAATTTTTCCATTTTGCTCCAGAATTTAAGGCATTGTTAAAAGCATCACATTCTGCACAATTAAATGTAGACCATTCCTCTAAACTCTGTTTTGGTAAGTGTGATTTTAGTTTTGGATTCACATCATCCATTGACTTTATCGTTCTATTCGTTCCATAAAATACTCTCCCTGTTTCTGAATCTATAACAGCTGAAATAACATACGGTTTTTTACCTGAAGATGATAAAATATCATTTGCTTTATCTAGCAATGCTCTTCTTGCAACACCCGTACTATTGACAGAGAATGCCTTAGAAAAACCAAAAAGAACTCCCCAAGAGGAAGCAACATCAGGTATTGCTCTTGCAGTTCTTGCTCCATCTAATGTGTACAATCCTCCCACAAAATTAACAGTTCCACCAATTAAAGACATAGAAAAGCTATTAATTTGATAGTAAGGATCTAACTGCTGACTCCAACTAATTTGATAAGCTTTAAAATCACTAACCCTAGGAGTCTTCATACTAGGAGAATATCCATAGCCTGCATGATTCGGATTATTAATTATATGCTTTCCAATTGCTACAATCCCTCTTCCTACAGATCCAAAAAAACTTTTCCAAAAACCAGGCTTAGGATCTACCGGTGCCACACCATCAGGATCCACCAAATTGATAGGATTATTAAATGTATAAACGTACGGAGACCATTCCGGAAATTCTTCTGCCAACGGATCCACATTCAACCATAAACTCACCCTAGGATTATAATACCTAGCTCCATAATAGTAGTACCCTGTTTCAGCATCAAGTTCCTTGCCATTAAACTTATACGGACTGTTATTACTCGCCTTATTATGATTCTCTACAAAAACCTCGCCACTTGGGAAGTATTCTATATTCTGGGTTACTTCTCCATCTGCTCCGGTGATATAGCTGCTTGAGCCTAAGTGATCCGGGTGGAACCAATAGATCTGTTCTTCTTTCGGCCCTGTGTAATTATTGACACAATTTCCAGTGTATCCTGCATTCTGACCATAATTTGGCGGTGGGGTAATATTGTTCTGCTGCATTACTATCAGGCTGCTTTGTGTTGCCGTCTGCAGAATAGTATTGGATACGGTGACAGGATTAATAGGTGGCGTACTTCCTCCAAACGGAATGATCAGCCAGTTACAATCAAAAACTCCAATATTATCGCTTGTTCCATTTTTAGTAACTATTCTCTGGCTTCCTGCATAATAATGTTTGGTGTAAAGTGCTCAAAGTTGCAAACTTTGCATACCTTAGAGAACTTCTAAGCTATCTAAATTGTTTAACTTTACTACAGACAAGATATTGAACTACGAGAATATCGTTCCCAAAGAGATTTCTATTGAAGATAAACCCGATTTTGAGAAGTTGCATTTGATTAATCAACTTGATGAAGATGATAAATCAATGATTTTTAAAATGGTAGACAAAATGCTTACCACCAAAAAATTTAAAGACTTTTTTAATAAAAATGTAGCCGCTTTATAATAAAAGCAAAACGCTAACCCGAAAAGTTAGCGTTTTGCTTTTATTTATTGGCACGAGCGGGACGCTCGCGCCAAGGGGGATATAAAAAAGAGGCTGTCTCAAAAGGACAGCCTTTTTTTATTGTGGCTAAAAGTCACAAAATTTACGCAACGGCTATTTTATTTTCTCATAATAGGTATCATCAGTATTTCTTAATTTAATTGTAAAAAGTCCCTCTTTTGCCATTGTTATACTTCCCCTTCCATCCACATTAGACAATTGCTCATCAGGATTTTTTATTACATAATTTAATCCATAAAAACAAACATTATTATGTTTCTTAGAATAATCCATTTTTCCAGACTGCTTAAATATTAATTTATTATTTTCATCATATACTTTTCTACTATATAATGTATCAATAATCTTAATAGTATCTTTCAGTTTTTCAAAATTTCCTACATAAGTCCCATTTATATTGTCCTTATACCCACAACTCGCAAGTGTGGATATAAGTCCTAAAAAAAATATTCTTTTAACGATTACTCCTTCCACGAATTTTATATTTTTTTTCTGTTACATTAATTGGTTCTACCCACATATAAAGTTGATGCGTAGTAGAGTAATCAGGATATTTCCAAGATCCGTTTTTACTTTTTGTTCGTTCAATATTATCTACTGGTAAATGAAGAAACCAAGATCTTTTATTTTTTTGATCTGTCATAATATATAAAATGTTATCTCCTAAACGGTACCATTCTACTCCTGTGGATCCCATCATTTGTTCCCACATTCTATGTCCAGATTCAAGATTCCAAATAATTGGAGTATAATTAATATAGACCCCTCCAAAATCACCGCCTTTTTCCATAAAATTGGACCTGCCTTCATAAGCAAAATTAGACTCATCAGAAGAAAGTTCTTGAATGGCTGGATGATTCCCTGAAAATAATGATCGTGTAGGGCCTGTTCCATCAAAAAACTCATCTGTAATTGTGTTCCAGTCTACACTATTTCCTCTTTTAGCAACATTTAAATTTATACCTGGGTTAAAATTTAAATTAATTTTTCCTGTGTTTTGATCTCTAACCCCAACCTTTCCTTTGTTTTTTCCATCTCTATAGATTAAAAAGTCTACCCCTATATCATCTCCGACATTGCTTATTTTTGTTTCTTTACCATTTTTTACCTCTATAACCCCTTTACTTTCCAAACCTAATGGATCAATAAACTTTATTGGATTACTAAAGGTATATTCGTATGGTGATCTTTCTGCGAATTTCTCTGCCAGCGGATCCACATTCAACCATAAACTCACCCTCGGATTATAATACCTAGCTCCATAATAGTAATACCCTGTTTCAGCATCAAGTTCCTTGCCATTAAATTTATATGGACTATTATTACTTGCCTTATTATGATTCTCTACAAAAACCTCGCCACTTGGAAAGTATTCTATATTCTGGGTTACTTCACCATCTGCTCCGGTGATATAGCTGCTGGAACCTAAGTGATCTGGGTGAAACCAATAGATCTGTTCTTCTTTTGGTCCTGTGTAATTATTGACACAACTTCCGGTATACCCCGCATTTTGACCATAATTTGGCGGTGGAGTAATGCTGTTCAGCTGCATGACATTCAGGCTGCTTTGGGTAGCGGTCTGCAGAATAGTATTGGATACATTCACCGGGTTTATCGGTGGGGTCGTTCCGCCTAAAGGAATGATCAGCCAATTACAATCAAACATCCCGATATTCGGGCTGGTTCCAATTTTACTTACGATTCTCTGGCTTCCTGCATAATAATGTTTGGTGTAACGTGGTGCTGTCGTTCCAAGCTGAGAATTATCAAATATAAAGTTTACCGTTACCAGTCCGTTAGGATAGATCGTTGCAGAATGAGAGGTATATAACGGCTGAGGCCAGGTGCTGGTTTGCTCTCCTCCTGTTCTAAACAGAACTCCTGAAGACAGGACGTCTTTTATAATTCTTTCACCCCCTGCGTCGTAGGTGTAGATTGCTGCTCCGTCAACTTCAGGAGTGGAAGGGTTGGTATCTACAAAACGTAAACGATTTTCTTCATCCCATTGATAAACAGTCTTTTCTTCTGCAAAAGTACATGTTTCCTGTGAAACAGCTGTTGGATTTCCTTTCGCATCATATTGATAATTCTGAAACTTAACCCCTGGATCGTCCGGATTACAGCATGTCGCATTCGGTACAATATTCGGTTCATCAATAATTCTTGATGGTGCATGCGGATGTGCTGCATTCTCATACTTATAATTCAATCTGTAAGAGGTGGGTTCTAATGCGGCCCAGTTATTATTGGTTGCACCGGTAGTCCATTCGTGCTTCTGGGTTTTGCTCATGATATTATGCATATTATCATAAGACATGGTAACCGTATAGCGATGGCGTTCTTCCTGCGCCTGGGTATTGATTCCTCTCCAGTTTCCTGAAGCAGAAGTAAGACGGTACAGGTCATCATAGCCATAGGCATAGTTTGTGCCTCCTCCTAATAATCCGTTGACAATAGGTGCGTTATTATGCACCTGCATCACATTGGAAATCACATCATACTGATAGGTATTCTGCATAAAGTACCTGCTGCTGTTTTTCGCATACATTTTAAGCAGCCTTCTGCGGTTGGTTTCATATTCGTAAGTAGTTTCCGTTCCGTTTCCGTTAGCCAGGTATACTCTTTGCTCAAATTTATCATAGCCAATTCCATTGATCATTTTATAATGATTTCCATCCTTATCAGAAGAAACATTATTCAGGTTACCGGCTTTGTTATATTTATAATTCACCACTTCACCATCAGGATAGATAATAGACTTCACACGGTTCCATGTATCGTACTTCCATTCGGTTCCAAACCAATACACTCCTGCTCCCGGCACCGCCACTGAACGTCTCTGGTAGGTAAGTTCTCCCAGTCTTCCGTATTTCAGGTACTGTGTTCCTGTAGCGTCTGTCTGATACCATAATCTTCCTACCGCATTATTATCCATCGCTGAAGCATCCAATGCGTTTCCGTAATAATATTTTACATTGTTTTCAGGATATAAAGGATAGGTAACTTCTTTGAGCCTTGAATAATCATATTTATATTCTAAGGTTTCATTAGCCGCATTGGTTTTGGAAGTCATATTATTGGCCGGATCATACTTATAAGTGGTAACTCCACTGTCCGGATGGGTATAAGTAATTCTTCTTCCCAAATCATCATAAACTGATGTTGTAATATTATTATTTACATCTTTTACCTGAAGGATCTCTCCTATAGCATCATGGGTGAATTGGGTTTTAATATCTCCGGTATTGGAAACTTCATGAACAGAGGTTGTTCTTCCTTTGATATCTGTAAAGGTTTTCTTAACGCCTCCCAATTCATCTGTGAAAATAGTTTCAAACATATTTCTTCCCTGAACATCCGTTCCGAAACCATACTTAATGGTTGAGAACAGATTTTCTCCCGGCAGTTTTGTATACACTACCCTGTCTAAAATATCATACTGACTGATGGTTGGCTCAATAGTATCTACGCCAGCATTATACAGCGTATTAGATGAGCTGACATTTTCCACCGTTGGGTAGTATGTTTTTAATGCTCTTCCGAACGCATCCTCTTCTACTTTACCTGTTACAATATATTTCAATCCCTGATTATGAACATCTCCGGTTTTCTTCACCTGAACGGCTCCTCCGAAACCATCTGCGATGGTAATGGTATTGATGGTGCTGTCCGTATATTCCGGGTCATAATGTTTCGTAACGGCAAAAGACTGTGCATTGGAAGCATTAAGCGGTGCATTGGTAATCGGGTTGTACTCGAACTTAATCGTCCACGGAATATTGTTAAAGAGTTCATATGGCCCGGTGATTTCCGTAGTTCTTGCTTTGGCGTCATATACATACTTCATAGGCTGCAGATTCATATCTTCAGTATAGGTAGGTATTCCGAAACGGAAGTCATACTTCGTTTTGCTGCTGTACCCAAAGGCGTCCTGAACTTTTACCGGATACGTTTTCACATTATCATCATAGGTATACTGATGGAAGAATCTTTGGTTCTGAGCATTTGCAGGCCCTGTAGATTTTGTTATATTTCCATAGGCATCATATTCAAAATCGTAAACTGAATAATTAGTCCCCTGGCTAAGAATGGTCATTTTTGAAAGATTTCCTTTGGAATCATACTCCGCTTTTTTCTCTCTGGTTACGCCCTGTGCTGTATTTTTCACAGAGGTAGGCATGATGATGTATAGAGATGGGTTAACTAATGTATAACCAATAGTGCTGATTAATGCTTCAGAAGCACCAATATCCAGGTCTCCGGTATCTTCTACCTTTATCGCATTTCCCCATTGGTCAAATGTCTTGAAGCTTGTGGATGATTTTTTTGATCCTGTTCCTCCTTCTGTGAAAAGAGATTCCACGTTGAGCAAAGCTACAAAACAAGCATAATTTACATTTAACTTTTCTTTTTCTCCGTATTGGACAACAAAATCAGTATTGGTGTTTTTTATAGTCCTTAGCCCATACTTATTCGTCTTCACAGTCCAGATTTTTCCGTTTACGTCAAGAAGCTCTTCTGAAAGCATTAATCCTTTTAAATAATAACTATCGTTATGGAATATTTGTCTTGTCTTTCTGTAAATTGTATTAGAAGAAGCTCCTCCCTGTTTGGTATCAATCTGATTCACCATAACCTGTTTGAAACCATAGAAAGTCCTTTCTCTACGGCTGTAAAATGGGCTTTCATAATCCACAGTAACTTTTGAAATATCCGGACTCAATGCATTATCTCCCTTAAATCCGTCGTTAGTAACTACGCTTTTCAAAACATATTTACTTTGAGGCATATCATAGGTATTCCCTTTCCTTTCATAAGAAACTTCCCATGAGCCTCCCATTGGAGTTGTCACTTTTTTCAGGAGGTTTGTAATACCGATTTGGTTAAGCTGAACAGTAACCTTATCCGTATCATCAGACGTTACAAAATCAGGATATCCATCTCCATTCATATCTTTAAATGTAGCATGAGACCTTGAAGTTGAATTGCCTTTTGAAACACCTAAAGTTACATTCAGCTTCAATCCGCTTACTCCTGCAACAATAGGAATAGGAATTAAAATCGTTCCTGCTGCATTTCCTCCAACACTGATAGATACATCTTTATGAATATCATTTCCATTTTGAAAGTTTAAGTTTAATGGAGTGCTGGACATTTTATCTCCTAAGTTAAGATATACTGTTGCGCTATTTCCTGCATACAAAACTTTATCTGCCAATCCATCTCCATTAATATCCACCAGCTCTTTTGTGGTTGTACCTGTATTAGAGCTAAAGTTAACTCCAAACTCAAAACTTCCTCTGAATAAACTGACTCCTCCGCCCAATCCAAATCCGTTTCCTACTCCTTCAGAAGTAAAATCTGTTCCCCAAGAACTATTCCCGGCAAAACTATTCCCCACATTTAGTGCAAAGCTATTTGTATTAAATTTATCCGGAAGACCGTCTCCATTAATGTCTAAGAATGTTTGCTTTGAATTCTCAGAAGAAGTTTCTCCATTTAACCCTACAGATAACTTTGTGGCAGCTACCTTACTGTCAACTGAACTACTTATTAAATTATCATTAAAGGCTCTACTATCAGATTTTTCTCCTGTTGTTTGTATAAAAGCCATTCTTCTGGATTCACCATGCACAAATGAATAACTTGACGAAAGTCCCGTTGAACTGGCTTTTGAAATTGACTGACTTCCCACGTTTAAAGAACTTCCTGATAAAAACCCTACCGGATATGTTATTTTCACATTGGTTTTATTGAAATCATCCGGGAATCCATCTCCGTTATAATCTAATACGTTTCGGACAGATTTAGCTTCAGAGAAAATAGTTTGTGAGAAGTTCACTCCGGCAAGTCCTGCACTAACTCCTGCACCTACACTTACACTTTGATTTTTCAACTGAATATTTGGTGCATTCAGCTCAGATCCTACTGCCTGGCTTAACGAATGATTATCAAAATTAGAATCTATATTATGTATTCCCAAACGTGAAGCATTGATCGTATTTTGAGAAATGTATATACTTGGATCAACATCTACCAATCTTCCCTTGTCGGTATTATTAACATTAGAATTGATCATTAGGAAGTAATTCTTCGATAATGATCCACCATTATCTACGATTGTAACATTTCCATTAGGATCAATGGTAGGATTATTAATGGTAGGGTTGGTACCTGGATCTGTGCCATATGCATTATTTAACTTCAAAAGTGTTTCATCCACTTTCATTTCAGCAACAGTACCTCCGTTAGCGAAGTTATTGTTGATGTCATAAGCTTCTACAATGGTATTCTTATTTAAATTATTTCCATTTAAAATAAACCCACCCCAACCACGATATAGTATTCCAAATCTACTGTCGTATTTATTTGAATTTAATGCAGATGTTGGTGTTTGTGAACTTAATATTGGTTTATGTGGCGGTGAGTTGGTAAAACTTATTATAGTATTTTCACTACCTGCATTTTCAATATATAGTTTTGTAAAAGCTGAAGGAGCTCCGCCAGGAGAAAATGTTAAAACAAAGGTATAGGTTCCTGGATTCAGCATTGTTTCCGAATACACAGGCATTCCCGATTGTCCGGACAAGGTTCCGTTAGGGAAATATGTATTGATACCAAGCGTAGCTGATGTTCCTGCAACATAATTTCCTAGTTGAAATTTCAGCATTGTAGCCTGGCTAATTACAATTGTTCCTGTTTGCTGTACTGTATTTGAACCTGATAACTGTACTGATAAGTTAGTCGGATTGTTTATATAATTAAGACCATTATTTATTAAAGTCCCGCTAATACTTGTTATGTTGTTTATAAAGTCCCTATCATCACTCCCCACTGTTGTTTCTAAATAGATGTTCTCATTTAAATCCTGAGATACTATAGTATATGGTGCACCAAAATTTGGAGTTGCATTACCGTTAATTACATTATAAACTGTTTTAGTTAATAATTTGTTTTTAGTTTTTGCTGAAATTGTAACTCTTCCACTTTTCCCATTGAAGTTGGGAAGAGATGATGCTTTTACAGAAATCTTTTTCCCCAGATCTCCAGATTGAACTGGGTAGGTTACAAAACTTCCTCTGTCATTATACATACTATATTCTACATGCAAGTAGGTCTTTTCTCCAGATGAAGTCTCAGTAAATTCAGGGATTAATTTAAATTTTGCCCAATCTATTTGAGTATCTGCGTAAACCTTTACGGATACTTTATCGTTCAGATTCAAATTTATAGGTGAGCCAATAACAGCATTATTATAAGTAGATGCTGATGCTATTGTCATTGGGTATTGAGCGTAATCTACATCATTGACCGTAAGAAATATTTTAGCATCATCAGACAATGGAATTGTCTTATCTAAGTATAAATTTAAAGTTCCTGCATTTCCAACAACATAAGGACTGGCCGCGGAATTCACAAAATCTTCCTGAGATTTGTATACTGACAAATCCCTGTTATCACTATCAAGATTCGGCAGGTTTGATGTTGAATAGGTAATTTCAGGATTCCATGTTACCTGATCTAATGTTCCATCATATTTAGAAGATACTCTAAAATAAAGTTTTTCACCTTTGCTAATATTAATTACTTGATTCGCAAAGGAATGCTGGCTATAGTCTCCTGCATTAATATTATTTACTAATGGATTATTATTCTTATATTGAAAAGAAATGGCAACACCGTCTGCTTTACTACAGTCTTCTTCCGGATTACATACTGTTTGGTTTAGCTTGAAAGTATTCTTAACCGTGATAGTTCCAGACTTTGGAGCTACCCATACACGTACAGCATCATGTAATGGATTCTGTTCCAACATCATTTTTTTCTCTGCCTTATCCTGATCATCAAATAATGAAATTGATGGTTGTGTGCCAATGGAAGTAACATTAATAGGATATGGCGTCAAACCGCTATTAGGATCAAATGAAGGTACATTTCCAACAATGCTGTTAAAGTATACTTTTCCATTTTTCACAAAGTCTACCAATCCATCATTATTAAAATCCATAAAATAAGATGACGTCGTATTGGTACTGTTAGAATAGTCGAATCCAAGGCTTCCTCCCCCAAAATTAGCATCAATTCCTACTCCCCAAGATGAGTTCTTAGATTTCCCTATATCCTGTAAATTTCCAACGGTAACCTGAGGACCAAATGCCTGAATCCCATTGGTTGCAGTTGCCAGGTTTTTAGAATAGGAAATAACCCCATTATTCTGATAGACTCTGTCTGCCAGATTATCCCCATCTATATCTATTAAGGTGATTTTACTTTCCGAGGTTGAGTTACTAATAGAGCCATGTGCCCCTACAGTTCCTTTTCTAAAACTAAACAAGCTCGTCTCACTTGTAGGAGGAGAGGATAAATTATATGCTCCTACACTAATTCCAAAATTTGTTCCTGTAGATTTACCCTGACTTCCTGAAAGCATAGTATATCCCTGAAGCAATTGTCCTGAAGAAAGTAAGCCTGGAAAACCAGCTTGATCTGGTGCCTTCCATGGTAGAGGTTTCCCAAACATATTTGCGGCATCCGGCGCTTCATTGTATTCTATTATGTTGGTATAAAAATCGGCACCTGAAGCATCTTTTTCTGTAATACTTTTTAATAAAGATTTTCTAAAAGTTTTATCATCACTTTTGTATCCAAATTCATAACTTCTCACATTTTCATCGCCATATTTAACGTCTATCTTGTTTAATCTTTTTGATTCAACCTGAAGAAAACCAAGTCTTCCGTTAATCTGGACATCTTCTCTTCCAGATGTTGTTGTAAATAAAACGCTGTATTTTTTTGCCGGATTCTGTGTAGTGTGTAATGTATAATCTATTTGGGAAATATGCAGTTCCTGCCCTCCATTTCCCGGAGTTCCTGTATAGATAGATTTATCATAATTATATTTTACATAGTTTCCATTGGTATCAATAGTTTTATACAATGCCCAATATCCGATATTTCCGTTAGCGTCTTTAAGAACCGCATTATCTTTTACTCCGGTTTCATCCCCTCCGAAATAAGATATTGTCCCATCTTTTGAAGTTATCACCCACACATAATTTGTAGGGTTAGTCCCTTTTCTTATAATCCTGTTATAAGCGCCCTCGATTCTAGGATAAAACTGTCTGTCTGACAGTCTTCCTTTTTCAAAGCCTTCGTTTCTGTTCGGCATCGCAAAAACACCAGGACTTACTTCAAAAGTCAGCTGTTCGCCTCCTAAAGAATAAATTTCAGTTTCCTTTCCGCTATCATATCTTGGCACTCCCCACCGGGTATCAATAGAAACGGCAGGTATCGACATATCCCATCCCATTCCCATCCAGCCATTTCCGCTTTCACTGCTATAACTTACATTTAATGAGGGCTGCATTCCTGCTCTTCCCGCAGGAAGTTTAATGGGAAAATTTGTGGTTACGCTTCCCATACTGTTGGGTGCAGGGGGAGCAATGCTTACAATTCCTTCTGAGGGGTTTGCCGCTTTTATATCTTTAATAGAATTGGGAGCATAGCTGCCTGTTTCAGGAGACTCAGGAACTTTCAGAATTCCGTTGACCATATCGGTGAAATGGGTGGTCTTTGAAATTAAAGCACTTTGCTGGTGATTCAAAGTATCTTTTTCCAAAGCAATCCATTTTTTTTGCTGCTTGTCAAAATAATAGGTTCGTACATCCTGTTCAGTATATCCGGTTGGGATCTTACTTTTATCATATCCTATTGCCACTTTTGCAGGAACCGAGAAATGCTCACCATGAGGAAGAAACCGATATCCTGCATTTTGTGAGGTTACATTCACCATTTCCGGTGACAAGGCGGGCATATCTATATCTCTGAGGGCAGTAATAGAAAAGCTTTCCGAACTCTTCAACGCTCCTTGAGGAATGACAAGCTCTGCCGAACCCAAGCTCATTTTTTCTGCTCCTCCTATATTCGCTATAAACTTTGAAATAATGGCAGCATTATATTTTTCATCAATACTTCCAAGATTTTGTTTTTTTTCAGAAACCCCTATTTGAAGATTCCTTACTTTATAGCTGTATTTCGACAGATGAGGTATGGTAAAGATAATTGTATTAATTCCATGACGAACAGAACTTACCGATATAGGTTCTGACTGATGCATCCATCCTTCACCCTTTTGAAGGTTATTTCCGCCTGCCGCCAATTCATCATTGACAACTTTACTTACTTCTTTATAACTCGCGGCTCCATATAAATCATATTCTAGGGTATATTGGTAAGCTGGATTGATTTTTTCATTTAGCGAAATGGTAAAGATATTATCATACACCTGGTCTATCGGATGATCTGCATCTGTTCCGATAATTCCTTCTTTAATATCTGAAAGGTAATATCTTGTTTTCCCGGATGTTCCTGCATGAGCAATATCATTTTCATGTAATGTGGTAATTGCAGGAGCTATATTGGCTGGTTGAATTTTATTTCCGTGTCCCGTTTTTCTCTTTGGATTAGAAGAGTCTGGTATATCTTTGCTTTTTTCCGGCTCTTTATTTTTAATCTTTCTATCCGGAGAGGATGATACCTCCATAATAGGAGTTACATGGTCTCCTTTATTCAGAAAAATTGAATTGGCATGAGCGTGTAATTGAGACCAACAGGTAAAAAATATAATTGAATTAAGCAATTTTGTGTTTTGTCTCAAAACACTTAATAGTGGCTTTCTCATTATTGATGTGTTTTTTTTAAACCCAAGATTTTCTGATGATTTTCAGGAAACCTCAGATGGCTATTTAGCTGGTTACGATCAGTTTGAAAACTTTAATTTCTGATGAGGTTTTTACAATAATCAGATATACTCCTTCTGTTGGTAAAGTATCCTGGATTTCATAATAATCCTTACCGTTATCCTGAATGACTTTTACTAATCTTCCGGAAGCATCGTGTATTTTGATATCAACGTTTTCCTTTTTATCTGAAACAATTCTAATGGTGAAAGGCTGTCCTTTCGGTACCGGATTAGGATAAATCCCAATTCCGTTTTCTCTTTTTCTGGTTACTTTTACTGTATCTGTTTTAATACAATTATCCGAGGTTGTTACCGTTACAGTATATTCACCCGGTTCATATACAGATATCGACGGAGAATTACTTGTAAAGCCGTTATCAGAAGTCCATGAATAGGCTGCATTCGGATCTGTAATCTGGGAAGATGCATTAAACTGTGCGGGATTTCCTGAGGAAAGGGTCACATCAGGTCCCAGATCTAAGTTGATCGAATTGAAATCATTTACGGTAAAGTCATAAGAAGTCACATTATTATCCGCATCCTTAATATTAAGATGATAGTTACCAATTGTTAAATTAGGAAATGATATTTGTGACGTTTGCACCGTAATGTTCTGTGATGTTCCATTTCCGGAAAGCACAACATTAAAGGGAGCTTTTCCTCCTTTTATATTTAAATCAAGTGTCCCTTTTAAAATGGTACAAGTAGGCTGAATCAAATCATACACGGAAAGGATTTTGTCTCCTAAAGCAAATGAAAACACATCAGTTCCGGAGAGATCTTTGTCAAAAATCACATCTTTGAAATAGACATTCTGCTGTCCGTCAATGTGATCCATCGGATAAGCATCCATATTGGCAGAACTGAAATTTCCCTGTCCGGTTTTATCCACCAAAAGCCACAGCTTTTTATCTGCAGGGATCTGCGTAATGATATTTTTAATCGAGAAAACCACTTCTGTAGGAATGGTCTGAGAGGTTTCAGAAGTATATCTTATTTTCCATTTTCTTTTCAAAAGTCTATACCCAAAAGTAATATTATCCAATTCCAGCGGCTTTTTATTATCACCCCAAATCAAAAAACTCTGATCCGGGAACTGAGCATCATTGGACCTGTTATTCAACGCTAATTTTTGGGCTGCAATGACCAGTCTTTTTTCTTCTGATGAACTGGTAGCCTGCTTCTGATATAAATCTGAATATCCATCTCTGGCTATTCCTGTAACTCTTGCAGGATAATCTGTAAAATCTTCCTGTTTCCAGATTTTTTTATTTTTAGAACTTAAATATTCTGTATAAGGCATTGTAATGGCATATTTAACAGCCATATAGGAATTTACCCTGTTTCTTTCGTTCTGGGTAAGTATTTTTTTATATACAAAAAACTCAGGAAGCTTTCCTTTGAAATTCTGCCATTGATGACTTCCGGCGTCTTTGCCAACATACATAGATGAAAGCCCTGTTTTTCCGATCACTTTTGTAATCTTAGTTGAAGGCATTCCGAATTTAGAATATAGGCTGAATGATGCCAATGTATCAATGGTAGCAGTATTGATGTAATTGATCTGATCATTATTATATCTGAACACATTTTTCGTTCCGTAAAACAGTTCTTTTTCATCAGTATTATCCGTTGTAAACAGTGCTGTTTCAACATTTGCTGTCTTGTTTTGATAAGCGGTAAAAAAGTTCAGCTTATCCATTGTTTCTATGACAAAAGGGAACTTCAAAAAATCATCTGTCCCGTCAAAATTTAAACATTCATTATAATTAAGTAATGAATAAGTGGGCTTATTAACTGCTGTTAAGGCCTGTATTTGATGCTGATTACCGCTATAATCCTGATACAGTAAAGAAGGAGTCTGAAGAGAATTGGTTTTATACCAGACTCTTATACCACCTACCCCGCCGGGAGACTGGGCATTTGATATGCAGGCCAGTAAAACGCTGAGGACTGTAAATATTTTTTTCATGTATTGAGCGTTTTTTATTTTATAATGAGTTTTTTGGTTTCCTTATATTCATCAGTGTCTATTGAAATCATATAAATTCCTTTAGAATAATTCCTTGTATCTATTGTCTTTATAAACTCTCCTTTGGGAAATTGAGTTGAACTCTGTCTAGTGGATATCAGCTTACCTGAAGCGTCGTACACAGAAATTGTAATTGCTGATTCATTCTTTAAGAAGAATCTGATATTCACTTCTTCTTTTGCTGGATTTGGAAATAAAGTAAAATGATCAATTGCCGAAGAATTTTCTAACACCGAAAGAACCTCTGTCCCAACCCTTTGCTGTGCCCTGTATGTAAAGACAGAAATAACATCAAAACATGGTGTTATAAAAGCATGAAAGTCCGTTCCCAGCTCAGCATGAAAGCCAGGAATTAAAACAATATCCTTTGAGGCAATATATTCAACATTCTGTACTGGTGCTATAACCTTATTACTTGCAACAATTTGTTTTGCTAAAATTGTTTGAGTTGTCGTAATATTATGTGTTGGATTTACTAATGTTTTCAAATCTTCTTTGTAACAGAAATCGACATTTGAAACTACAATTGAAAATGCCTGAT
Organism: Chryseobacterium sp. FG46; assembly: GCF_057809135.1. Taxonomy (NCBI): domain Bacteria; kingdom Pseudomonadati; phylum Bacteroidota; class Flavobacteriia; order Flavobacteriales; family Weeksellaceae; genus Chryseobacterium; species Chryseobacterium sp. FG46. Next base: position 91,276 of record NZ_JBMDJJ010000014.1, read on the forward strand.
TTCCATTTGGTAACAAAGGAGTTGTATTTGTCTTTGGTGAAACAATAATTTTATAAGTTACTTTTTCAGGATTTTTAATATCAACTCTTTCAATAGTATCTACATTGTTTGTTGATGTATTGGTAGCGGCTCCCGTCAGATTGCTCATTCCTCCTAATTTCCATGGGTAGTAAGTACTTTCCGTTCCATTAGCATTTATTTTTACGATCTTTAAATCCAGATCATTAACTACGTCCGGATTGCTGAAATCTACTATATTATTTACAATATTTCCCTGAGGGTCTGTCCATGAAATGGTAGCAGATAAAGGCTGAGAAGTTTCATAAGGAACTACATACAGAGTATATTTATTTCCCTGATTTAAAGTAACTTCTTTTATTAAAGTCGATTTTTTTTCATTATTAATAATTCCCTCAATATTATCATGAATGGCTTCAGATGCTCTTTTTGCATCCACCAGTCCCCAGCCATATATATAATCCGGTCCTTCAGAACCTTTATCATTTGCAGTATGAGCAAGCAATGCGCGTACTGTGGAAGAACGCATATAACTTTGGGAAGGACTTACAGATTTATAATACTGTTGAAGCAGTGTGATAATACCTGAAACTACAGCCGCTGAAGAGGAGGTTCCCCTATAAGTACCATATGCAGCGTCATAAGTTTCAATGGATGAATACATATTTTCTCCGGGAGCGCAGATATCGGGTTTTATTCTTCCATCATCCGTAGGTCCATAGCTGCTGAATGATGAAACATCAAATGCTTCATCAGAATTCATGTTCACATTTTTCTTTGCTGATGCCACAACCAAAACATTTTTGGCAATTCCTGCTCCTTCAAGTAAATCATATCCGTTTTTGATAGAAACCTGAGGCACAATGGCAGGATCTATCTCCCTTGCATTTCCCGCAGCTTTTACTATTTGCAGATAAGGTTTCAGATACATCAGATTATCCCAGGATTGTGCAGTCATATTATATTTACCAAACTGATACGGCTGAAGATACATAGGATCAAAACCATAGCTGTTATTGGCCACTAATACCCCATTGTTTCCCGGCACATAAGCCTCTGACAGCATTTCATTAACATCATTATTCCAGTCATAAGCATTGATGGCAGCCCCATAAGCGATTCCCCTTGCATCCGGATCTCCGTTATTTCCCGCAAGTGTTCCTGCTATATTCGTACTGTGCCTCGAAATAGTTTGATTTTGTAAAGCATCATAGCTTATCTTTCCTGCCAATAATTCGTGTGATGTTCTTGGCTTTGAATAATCCCACTGCCCTATTTTCATACCACTTCCGGTGATATTGAGCCCTAAACCACCACCGGTATAAAGATTGTCTGCTTTTGTCATCTTTGCAGCACCCGCATTAAGAGTAGTGTAATACATGGGTCTCTTATTTTCATCTGACCCTATAAGTTGTTTTTCATTCCCGTTTGCGGAGATGAATTCTTTATGTCCTAAGCTTTTAAGTCTTTGAACTTCTTTTTTTTGATAGTCTTCATATTGACTGATTTTATTTTTAAAAGCCAATAGGTCTCTTTCTTTTTGTTTTGCCTTTATGGTATCTCGTATTTGAGCTTGGGATAACAGAAAGAAAAAAACAGAAGCTGCCAATATAGATTTATGATAGATTTTCTGCATCTGATATAAAATGTTTCAGTTGGATTAAAGATTCTGTATTATGAAAAAATACGCAGTGCTCTAGTCGGCAAAATGTATCCTCATAATTTCATCAACGTTCCGGATCTCTTATCTGGATACCGTACCCATTTTTGTCTTAAGGTGTGCATTCTCGGCTCTAAGCTCCTTCACTTCTTTGTTTAATTGAATGACGTATAACGTAAGTTCTTCAATTTTCTCCAGAAGCTTTGCATCCATTTCTCCCAGATTAATACCGTTTTCCTTCACTTCTTTAGCAGACGGAATATTGGGTAAGTGCCCTTTTTCTTCAATATGCTTTTCAACTGTTTCCAAACTATTAAGTTTATAATCTCTGTTGAATACGTAGTCGGCCCAGCCATTTGCAGCAGGACTTTCAACTTTGACTTGCTCTGCCTTTATCCCTTTTCTTACATAGAAAATATAATTAGGGTCATTATCATACTGATCTGTACCTACTGTTACTTTTCCTGTATTGAATACAACAAGATTACTTTTATGAACACTATCTGAAAATTTTATTTTTGTAATTCCCGATGAGTTAGGAGTAGTTACATCCGAATTAGGATCAATTGCATTATTGTTTGGCATATGGAACTCCATATTTCTGCTGTTCAGATTCCTCATTACAATATCAGACGCTGTAGACCAGTTAGATGCACAATGATCACAAAGCACACTCGAAATTTCTAATCTTCCACTTGCCGTCCCTGTTGCATTAACATTTCCTATCACAATACCATTACCATAGGGACCTGAAAGAAACCTCAGCCTTTCCTTGTTATTAGTTTTAAAGACAAGGTCTTTATCATCAATTGTACCTATAAAATTGGTCGGAGGATTTGTGCCCGAATTTCCGGTTATATTCCAGGATTGGGAAAAATAAAAATTGGAAAAAGAGGCTAAAGCCAATAATAGCATTTTTTTCATTATCTATGTTTTTGTTGATAATTAAATTATAATATATATTTCTCTTTTAGAGAATTAGGTAGTAATTCAGGTGGATTTTTTTACTAGTAATAATTCAAATTGATTACAATCTGACCACTAAAAAGAAAAAGTTTTTATTAAATAAAATGATAAAAGTCTCTCCGCTAATATTGATCATTAGGGATGAAACAGGAAGAATCAACAATCCTATATTTTTAGACTGATATGCATTATCTGATCTTCGGAACAGCTATCCTATGTGTATAAAATGTCTGAAATCTTCAAAGTTAAGGCTTCATTAATGGCTTCAACTCGTAAGATCTGCAGAATATTTTAAATTTACATCATTGTCCAATTTCATGGCAATTCTAATTTAAAATATCCTTATTTTTTGGTCTTATTTATTTTTATTACCAAAATTATAAGCATCTTGTCCCGAAAAATTCGTGAAATCTGTGGATATGAAAATCCTGAAAAATCCCCACTATGAGATTTGTTGGTGGAGATAGTAATTTGTTTTCATCTGTTGGTTTTATTTTATTTGTGTTTTTATATCGTGAAATTAAATAAAAATATCTTACATGAGGGAAATATTTTTGTAATAATATATGCATAGCATAATATATGAAAATACTAAAATGTCCTCCTCTTCCGGCGGCTCATGAAAACATCTCTTTTATTAATTCCTGTACCCTCATATGAGAATAAAGTTCGTTTGAATGAAGGTCATCAAACATCATTTATTACTAATACATTTTTTATTTCTTTATATTTTCAATTTATTTTTTACTCTTTTTTGTTTTCTTAGCAATATGATACCCGAACCACACTGCAATCAATGCCATTGCAGAACGTGTTACCACCATCGGAATAATAGAATCCGCTTCCAAAAAGCCCAGCAGTGCTGACATTAAAAATGTAACCATCAGCTGCATAAACCCAAGTAATGCCGCAGCGGTTCCTCTTCCTTCCTTGAAAGGTGATAAGGCATGGGCAGACGTGATGGGAAACAAAATACCAATAGCCAGCAATGACAGATACAGCATAGCAATTTCCAATGCTACAGAAAGGTTTTCAGCAGCAATCAGAATATGAAGTGTACATACGATCAGCAAAACAATGGTAGCAGCGAATAAAAGGGTGGCATTGCTTATTCTTTTGATCAGTTTGGGCGTAATATAAGCAGCCGTTATCAAGGCCAATGAGTTGAAGGCAAAAATAAAACTGAATGTACTGCTCGAAAACCCATGGATCTCCATGAATAAAAACGGAGCATTGGAGATGTAAATAATCAAAGAAGCAAACGCAATGCTTCCTACCATCGTACTATTGATAAAATCTCTGTTGGAAATGATCATTTTCAACTGGTCTTTTAATCCTTTTTCATCCAGTATCTCATCATCAGAAAGATTAATTCTGGTATTGGTTTCCGGTACATATTTGTAGACCATGAAAAATGTGATCAGTCCCATGATACATAAAAAAGCAAAAGAACTGTTCCAGCCCCAGAATTTAAGAAATACACTTCCCAGTAACGGGGCTACAATGGGTGCAATTCCACTGATCTGCGACTGTTGCGAAAAGATAGTGACTGCTTTATGCTTATCATACAGGTCTATAATGATTGCTCTTCCTATCACAATCCCGGCGCTTCCTCCGAACGCCTGCACAAAACGCATCGCCCATAATACATAAATATCCGATGTAAAGTAGATGGCTGTAGCTCCTATAATGAAAAGTAAAAGCCCACAGTACAACATGGGTTTCCTTCCTTTTTTGTCCGATAAAGGACCCCATAAAAGCTGTCCGAAAGCAAATCCGGCAAAGAACACCGAAATAGATATCTGAATATGCCCGATATCCGTTTTAAAGATTTCGGCCATGCTTGGGAAAGCGGGAAGATAAAGATCTATACTTAACGACTCCAGCGTGTTGAGCAGTGCAAGAATAAACACTACTATACTTAAATTCTTCTTCATAAATAACGATAAGCCTTCGCAGGCGATTTTTTCAGCTGCAAAATTGCTGTAAAAAGCATCGTTTTTCAATAAAAGAACTGAAGGAAGTATAGGACAAACTGAAGATTAAAAATGCAATAAAAGATAAAAATATTATTTTAACCCTATTATTATGGTAAATATTGAGGATTATCTTTTTTCATTATTCTTAAAATTATCAGGATTCCGACCTGTATGTTTCTTGAAAAACCTTGAAAAATATGAAGCATCGTTAAACCCGAGTTTAAAAGCAATTTCCTTCACCGTGAGTGCTCCAAAGCTAAGCTCTCTTTTAGCCTCAAGGATAATACGCTGAGAAATCATCTTTTTTACAGTCGTTCCTCTCAAAATACGCACAATATCATTAAGATGATGGGTACTTATCTTTAACTGATCGGCATAAAAACCAGTCTCTTTATGCACTATATAGTGTCTGTCAATAAATCCCACCAGTTCCTGAATACGCTGGCGGTCATTCAATAAAGGTTCCTGAGGGATAATCTGCTCCCCGATGATGATGCAAAATGCTTTCAGATAAGCCTTTAAAAGGTCTGTCCTGGAAGCTGTTTCATATTCCTGCTCCATCAGTGATATGATGGTACTGCAGGTTTTTTCATTTTCCGGATTTAAAAAAAAGGGAAGCTCACCTCCGTTAAGTACTGATTCGATTTCACATACTTCGTTGAAAATTTCTCTGCTTATTGCCATTGCATAGCCTTCTTCTCCTTCCAGTTTCATATTGAATGCCTGTCCGGGTGCAATGATGCAGATCTGGTTGTTTTCAAGTTGATAGCTTTCAAAATCCAGTTCTAAGCGGCTGTTTTCATACACTTGTCTGAACCAGATAATTTCAAAAAAATTATGCCGGTGAACATCATGAAAATTTTCAGGACCTGCTGCACTTAGTGTACTCATCTGAAATTCTTCAGAAGTCAAATGGTGAATGGGGATTTCTTTTTCAGGCGTAGTCATCACTAAAGTGTAAAATAATTAACTGGAAACAAAAACCACAGCAAAAAAATGCTGCGGTTCTCTTACAATATTTAAAACTAAATATAATTTTTCGGTTTTATTGGTTTAAAAAAGCATCCCATCCCTGAGCGGTGAGCGCTATCAGCTGGTTAGATCCTCTTGCTACCATAAAGTTCCCATCTTCTTTTTCTACGGCATGTCCTATAATAGTAAAATCCGGATGGTTTTTAATTTTATCAAAATCACCCGGTGAAATCGTGAACAGAAGTTCATAATCTTCACCACCGCTTAAAGCAGTCATTACCGGATTTAAATTCATTTCATCTGCCGTAGAGATGGTAAGATTATCCAATGGAACTTTCTCTTCATACAATCTGAAACCTACCTTTGACTGATCTGAAAGGTGAAGGATTTCTGAAGCCAGACCATCTGAAATATCAATCATAGACGTTGGTTTAATATCCAACCCTTCCAGAATTGTTTTAACATCTGTTCTGGCTTCAGGCTTCAACTGCCTTTCAAGGATATAATCATAGCCTTCCATTTCAGGCTGCATATTCGGATCAGCAAGATAAACAGCGTGCTCTCTTTCCAGAATCTGTAAACCCATATAGGCTCCGCCTAAATCTCCTGTTACTACAAGAAGATCGTTTGGTTTTGCTCCGCTTCTTTTTACGATATTTTCTTCATTTTCAATTCCTACAGCCGTAATGCTCATGACCAGCCCAGAATTGGAACTTGTGGTATCTCCTCCTATCAGATCAACTTTGTATCTTCCGCAAGCAGCCTGAATTCCGGAATAGATTTCTTCTAAAGCTTCTACAGGAAAACGGTTGGATACCGCAAGGGAAACCAATATCTGTGTAGGTGTCGCATTCATCGCAGCAATATCACTTAGGTTCACGACCACCGCTTTATATCCTAAATGCTTTAAAGGAACATAGCCCAGGTTAAAATGTACTCCTTCCGCCAGTACATCTGTTGTAAGAACTACTTTTTTGTTGTCCGGATTAATTACTGCCGCGTCATCTCCTACTCCAAGTTCTGAAGATTCATTGGATAAAGGAAAATGTTCTGTCAAATGTTTAATAAGACCAAATTCTCCTAATTTTGAAATGGGCGTCAGCTCCTGTGATTTATCTTCAAACATAAATTTCTTTTTATAAGTGATGATTGATAAATGATAATTGATATTCATGAATACAGATTTTTATTCTGCATCAACCATCATTCATCATTTATATATTAATTTCTGCCGGGTCAATATTGTGTGGGTGGAAAGGAAACTTTTTGAAGTCTTCTTTCGATAATACAACAGTATCCGGGGTTTTATATTTATTCATTGCTTCCACTACATCATCCGGTGGAGTGGTCATTTTTCTAAGCATCATATCAATCCATACCCCTGTAGCTTCTGCTGTAGCGCAGTGCATTCCGTCCGGAGTATAGAATTTGTGTACGAAACGGTAGATGGAAGAATCCTCTGCACATCCGTCTATTTCAACACTTACAATGACAATCTGATCTGCATAGATTTCTTTGAAGAAAGAATATCTTTCATGCAGGATTACCGGGCCTATTCCCCATCTGCTCAGCTGGGTAACTCCCATTTTCTCTTTAGTCATAAAAGCCATTCTGGCTTGTGCACAATATTGTACATAGGATGAATTAGCCAGGTGCTTGTTGGCATCAAGATCGCTCCATCTTACTTCAAATTTATGGTAGAAAATCATTTGAAAATCGTTTTTGGGTATTATAAAATAATAATCTTCAAAAATACTCAAATAAGATGGTTTATAAAAATTGTACTTTTGAAAAAATAATCTTCCGCATAGGATTACATATACATGAAACAGATCATTATTATCGGAGGCGGTGCTGCAGGCTTTTTCTGCGCATCTAATCTTGACGAAAAGAAATATACCATTACGATTTTAGAGCAGAACTCAGATGTCCTTCAGAAAGTTAAAATTTCCGGAGGCGGACGATGCAATGTGACTCACGCATGCTTTGATCCAAGGGAACTTGTTCAGTTTTATCCCCGTGGAAACAAGGAACTGCTAAGTGTCTTTACTAAATTTCAGCCCGGTGATACAATGGAATGGTTCGATCAGCGTAACGTTCCTTTGAAAATTGAAAATGATAACAGAACTTTTCCTGAAAGCAACTCTTCCCAAACGATCATCAATACTTTTCTGAATGAAACTCAAAAGAAAAATGTCACTGTGCAGACAAAATGTACGGTAAAAGAGATTGAAAAACAGGATACAAAGTATATTGTGAAAACCAATTCCGGAGATTTTGAAGCAGATTACATTGTATACACAACCGGAAGTTCTCCAAAATCGTTGAAAATTATCGAAAATCTCGGTCATAAGATTGTAGACCTTGTTCCTTCCCTTTTTACATTCAATATTAAAGATGAATTGCTGAAAGATCTTCCTGGAACCAGTTTTGAAAACGCTGGCATTTCAATTCCAAAGCTTAAAACAGAAGAAAGCGGACCATTGCTTATTACGCATTGGGGTCTTTCCGGACCGGCTGTTCTGAAAATCTCTGCGTGGGAAGCGATAAGCCTGGCAAAGTTGAAATACAACTTTGAAATTGAAGTGAATTTCGTTTCTGTTGAAATAGATGAAGCGGAAGAAATGTTCCAGAATTTCAAGCAAAGCAATCCTAAAAAAACGATCGGGCAATCTAAGATCTTTGATATTACCAACCGATTCTGGCAGAAAATTTTAGAGAGTTCTAAAATTGATCTTCATAAACAGGTGGCTAATATTTCCGGAAAAGAGATGCAGAAAATACTGGAAAATCTTTGTAGAAAAAAGTTTCAGGTAACCGGAAAATCTACTTTCAAAGATGAGTTCGTAACAGCTGGAGGTATTGATTTAAAGGAAATTAACTTTAAAAACATGTCTTCAAAACTACTTCCTAATTTCTATATCGCCGGAGAAGTTTTGAATATCGATGCCGTGACGGGAGGATTCAATTTCCAGGCTTGCTGGAGTGAAGGATGGCTGATTGCACAGGATCTCAACAGCTTGTAAAAAAATTATTACTTTTAATAAAAACTAAATACATGAAAAAAAATTTCGCCTTTTTCTTTTTATTCTGGTTCTTTTTAGGATATAATCAGGAAAGAACAATTATTTCTGACTGGACTTCCTTTACACAAGCTGTCAATGTAGAGAATAAACCAAACTGGAACTTCCGTATAACGGCAAAAATCAGGAAAGATAATGAGGATAATGGTTCCAATTGCGGGCTATGGTGCAGAATAGACAATAAAGACGAGTCTACTAGTTTCTTTGAAAATCAATATTACGGAATCAAAGTTACCCATGAATGGAAACCCTACGAAATAAAAGGAACCATCAGCCCCTCTGCGAAGACCATGAATATTGGTGCATTTGCCCAAAACAACGGTGATTTTTATTTTGACGATTTTAAGCTGGAAATCAATGATGGAAAATCAAAAAAATGGATTGAAATCCCTCTGGAAAATTCAGGTTTTGAGAAAGATATTACATCCGGTGGCTGGTTTGAAGGAATCCATTCTCAGAACATAAAGCACGTAAAACATTTTACCATTGAAGCTTCGGATTATAAGCCATTCAGCGGCAATAAGTCATTACTGATCAAGGGGCATGACATTATCGGTACAATGCCGCATGGAAAATTTATGGATGTTAACGGCATCAAATTGTATTATGAAGTTTATGGAGAAGGTGAACCCGTGCTTATGCTTCATGGCAATGGCCAATCTATCAGTGCCTTTATGAACCAGAAAGACACCTTTGCTAAAAAATATAAAGTCATCATTGTAGATTGCCGTGAACGGGGAAGGTCTACTTATGACAAAACGAAAGAACTTACTTTTGATATTCAGACAGAGGATCTTAAACAGTTTTTAGAGAAGCTGAACATCAAAAAAACAAAAATTCTTGGCTGGAGTGACGGAGGAATTCTTGCACTGTCTATGGCAATGAAATATCCCGAAATGGTAGACAAAATTGCCTGTTCAGGAGCCAATATTTTTCCGGAAGGAGTCAAAGATCATGATTTAAAATCCATGAAAGAAATGCTCGTGAACCTTACTAAAGACAATAAAGACCACAAAAATGATATCTTTATTGATCTTCTGAATCTGGATTTGAAGTATCCTCAATGGAAGTATGAAGACTTGAATAAAATTCAGTGCCCATCATTGATTATTGCGGGTGATAAAGACCTTATAAAAACAGAGCATACTGTAAAAATAGCAGAATCGATACCCAATGGGCAATTGGCTATTATACCTAATTCAAGCCATTATGTTCCTGAAGAAAAACCGGAATTGTTTAATGAATTAGTGATTGATTTCTTTGAAAATAAATAATCTGAATACAAAATAAACTATGAAAAAAATAATAACCTTCGCTTTGTGTCTTGGTTTTGGACTCGCATTTTCTCAGGTAAAGGAAACTGAAACTCTACCGGCTAAAGATCAGTCTGAAGAACCTGTTTTGTCAAAAGACATAAAATCTGCAGAATATCCTGGAGGACTAATGGCACTTCGAAAAGATATTGCTGACAAAATAAGAATGAGAAGAATAAAAGGTAAAGGAATAATCACTGCGAGGGCAAAGTTTACAGTTAATATTGAAGGTAAAATAGATGGCATCATAGTAACCGGAGATAATGCCGATTTCAATAAAGAAACAGAAAGAGCTTTAAAGTCTTTGAAAGCCCAATGGAAACCAGCAAAATCCAATGGTATAATTGTCCGCAGCTATTATACCTTTCCTCTTAATATAAACTTTGAATAACGGACAATGTTATCCGCCAAAAGAAATACTGCCTTTTTCTTTAAAATCCTTTTAGTTTTAGGGTTCGCGTATTTCTTTTGGCTGATGCTGAAAATCACCTTAGAATATATTCCTTTTAATCCTGAAGTCAGCTTTCTGATGATCAAACAGACGGAAGTGGTAGAAAGACCGGAATATCTTTCGTTTTTCTATACTCATGTTTATACGAGTATTTTTGTGCTTCTTTCAGGTTTTATTGCCCTCCTCAGAAAGAATTTTGGTTTAAAAAATTTCCACAGGAATATGGGAACAGTATATATTATTCTCATTCTGATTTTTGCTGCACCTTCAGGTATTTATATGGGCATATTTGCCAATGGAGGCCTTCTGTCGAAGATTTCCTTTGTTATTTTAGGGTTTTTATGGTGGTTTTCAACATTGAAAGCCTATCAGCTGGCCAGACAGAAAAGGTTTAAAGAACATAAGCAGTGGATGTGGCGGAGTTTTGCTTTTACTTTATCTGCTATTACCCTGAGAATGTGGAAAGTAATTATTGTATATTTATTTCATCCCAACCCAATGGACGTTTATCAGATCATTGCCTGGCTGGGCTGGATTCCCAACATCCTTATTATTGAATATTTAATCACAAAAAAACTTATATGAAAATTCTAAATTACACCCTGATTTCCTTGCTGACAGTTTCTCTGTTAAGCTGTAAAAAAGAGGGAAAGACTACTGAATCGGGAAAAGATTCTCTGACCGCAAAGAAGGACTCTGTGGTAATCCCCGAGGTTCACAAAGAATATTACGGAATTTATACTGGTGAATTTGCCGGAATGGAAAAGGTAGTGGACCAAACGGACGGCTCAGAATATGATGTCAATAACTACAAAAGAATTTCTTTAAAGATCAACAGAATCACCAAAGACAGTGTTTACGGACAAAGTATCGTTAATGGTAACCAGCGTCCGTTCAGAGGAGTTTTCAATGAATCAACCGCTTCTTTTGTACTGGATGAACCAGGAAACGATAAAACTGACGGAAGATTTGAAGTAAAATTAAAAGGAGACAGCTTAACCGGAAAATGGAACGCTTTTGATAAAACTTCCGTAAAAGCCCCTTCAAAAACGCTTAAACTTACCAAAAAAGAATTTGTTTATAACCCTAACTTTATGCTGGATAAGGATTCTGATCTGGTAGACTGGTCAAATTCTAAAGAGTTTACCGAAAAATATACAGATGAAGAAACCGGAAAAACGGAAAGTTATAAAACGACTAAAAACCGTTTCGCATCGGAAGCCATCTTCAAACTGAATGCATCGAAGCAAAAACTGACGGAAAAAGACCTTAAAAACTTAAGAAAGCTGGATCTTGAGATCATCAAAAACTCAGTATTTGCAAGACATGGATATTCCTTTAAAAAAGAAACCTACAGGAATTTCTTTGAACAAACAGACTGGTATATTCCTGTTTCTAATAATGTAGACAATGATCTTTCTCCTCTGGAAAAAGAAAATGTAGCTTTACTGAACCGCTTTACCCAATATGCTGAGGATAAATATGATAGTTTTGGGAGATAGAGAATAGGTTTTAGGTAGCAGGAATTAGGGATTAGGGGTTGAGGTTAAGCCATCACTGTTTGTCATTCTTACGATAAGATAGAGAATCAGACATCCTACAGCGTAGCACAGATTATCAATCCACGAGAAAGAATTTCCGATGACAATATACATCAGGCTTCCAGGACGGAAGCCTAGTTTTTCTGCGATATGGAAATATTGTGCAAATTCTACCGCAAAGGAAAAAATCAGAATTCCCAGAATCAGTTTCTGATCATTTACTTTTATAAAACTTTTTACAAACGTGTAAAGAAGCATAACCACAATCACATCCCCAAGATAAGCTCTCACGAAGAAAATATCACTTAGTTTATTGGCAATCAACACTTCTACAAGAAAAATAAATACGGTGAGAAGCAGATACTTCAGGCTGAACTGGAATTTCATTTCAAGTTGGGATTAGGGATAAAAAATCGGTATTTAAGGAACGCCAATTTTATTTTTATAAGAGCAAATATATTATTTCTTTACTTTGATTGTACACCTTATGCCTGCAGTTTCCGTCGTTTTACATTTCTCCCTTCATCAGACAGAGCATTTAAGACATCCTGTACATAATATTCTGATACATCATTCGGATAGATAGCTACTACCGGAGCCGGAAGTACTGAATGGGAAACCTTTATATATTTTTATGAATAATAGACAAACAATGTCAAAACGTGCTGTAATAAAGGCAGGAACGGGTATTACAAATATTGAAATGTATACTTACGAATATAATCATTGTAATACAGGTAAGCGCTTAAAGCACTCTTTTTATTTCCATTAATATATTGTATTAATTTTATCACGATGAATAGAATTATATGAATGATTTTGTATATTTGGGTTGAATCAAAAACTAAATTACCATGAAAAAATCAAACATTCAGAAAAGAAAATTAAACAAAATGGAGCTGAAAAAAATCAGCGGCGGCGCTAACAGGCCTGTCTGCCCAAGAGTAATAAGCTGTACAGATCCTAATACCGGAGAAGAACGGTATGGAGTTCCAGGGATGCAGGATGGATTTTGCTGCTAATACAGAATAACCGTAAAAAAAATGATTGGATTATCCTCCAATCATTTTTTTTATCGCATTCAGCTTCATTAAAGCTTCAATGGGTGTTAAAGTATTGATATCTATTTTCGTCAGTTCTTCACGGATATTCTCCAGAACAGGATCATCCAGCTGAAAGAATGAAAGCTGCATATTCTCTTCTGTCACTCTTTTGATACTCTCAGAAGTACTACCGCTTCCCTGCGTTCTGCTTGCTTCAAGAGTTTTAAGAATCTCATTCGCTCTGTTGACCACTTTGGCAGGCATTCCGGCCAGTTTGGCAACATGAATACCAAAACTGTGCTCGCTTCCACCCGGAACTAATTTTCTCAGGAAAATGATATTTCCTTTGTTTTCCTGAATAGAAACGTGGAAATTTTTCACCCTTTCGAAATTCACTGTCATTTCATTCAGTTCATGATAATGTGTTGCAAATAGAGTTTTAGCCTGCGTTGGATGCTGGTGAAGATATTCTGCAATGGCCCATGCAATAGAAACCCCGTCATACGTGGAAGTTCCACGGCCGATTTCATCCAATAAGATCAGGCTTCGTTCTGAAATATTATTCAAAATATTGGCTGCCTCGTTCATTTCTACCATGAAAGTAGATTCTCCGGCAGAGATATTATCGGTAGCTCCTACCCTTGTAAAGATTTTATCCAGCAATCCGATCTCCGCATGTTTTGCAGGCACAAAACTTCCGATCTGAGCCAAAAGGCATACAATAGCCGTCTGACGCAAGATAGCCGATTTTCCGGCCATGTTAGGTCCTGTTACCATGATAATCTGCTGGGAATCTTTATCCAGGAAGATATCATTCGGGATGTATTTTTCTCCTAACGGAAGGGCATTTTCTATAATCGGGTGTCTGGCTTCTTTTAAATCTATAGCATAGCCGTCATTCAGAACAGGCTTTGTATAACTCTCAGAAACAGCCAGTTCAGACAATCCTGCAGCCACATCAAGTTGGGCAATGATATTGGAATTCCCTTGAATCTGATCAATATAAACCATGGTTTCCGCACATACATTTCTATATAGGGAAGTTTCCAGAACGCCTATTTTTTCCTCGGCTCCTAAGATCTGATTTTCGTATTCCTTCAGTTCTTCGGTAATGTACCTTTCGGCATTTACTAAGGTTTGCTTTCTCACCCAGTCATCAGGTACTTTATCTTTATGGGTATTCCTGACTTCAATATAGTATCCGAAAACGTTGTTAAAATCAATTTTAAGGCTGGTAATCCCTGTTCTTTCAATCTCTCTCTGGCACATTTCATCCAGGAAACCGCGTCCTTTACTCTGAAGGTTTCTCAATCTGTCAAGCTCTTCAGAAACCCCTTCTTTAATGATATTTCCTTTCGCAATACTTACCGGAAGCTCTTCATTAAGGTGATTCTGCAAAAATTTAATCAGTTCTTCAAGATCAAATAAAGGCTCTAACCAAGCCAGCACATCTGCATAAGGGTGCAATAACGCCTTGATTTTATGAATATTAATTAAACTTTGGCGTAAATATCCCAGTTCTTTAGGTGAAATTTTTTCTGCGGCCAGTTTTCCCATCAATCTGTCAAGATCAGAAATGGATTTCAGAAGCTGGCAGATTTCATATTTAAGAGCATCATTTTCATTTAAGAAGTCAATCAGGGAAAGTCTTCTCATAATCTCGTCCACAGATTTTAAAGGAAGAATGATTCTCCTTCTCAATAATCTTCCTCCCATTGGAGTAGAAGTCTTATCAATGATATCCAGCAGAGATTTCCCTTGTGGGTTGCTTGGATAAACGATTTCAAGATTTCTCAGGGTGAAATTATCCATCATCAGATAATCTTCCTGCGGAATGATCTGCAGTTTGGTAATATGGGCAAGCAGATTATGATGGGTATCTTCTACCAGATACGCAAAAATAGCTCCTGCAGCTGTAATCGCCAAGGGAAGATTTTCCACACCAAAACCTTTTAAAGAATTGGTTTTAAAGTGATTGGTTAGTTTTTCGTAGGCAAAATTATACTGGAAAGCCCAGTCTTCAAGCTTAAAGGCATTTTTATTTTTGATCTGATCCGGAATCTGTGTGCTTCTCTGGAAAATAATCTCACTCGGATCAAAGGTATTGATAATGTGCAAAAGCTTTTCCAGGTTTCCTTCACTTACCAGAAACTCTCCTGTAGAAATATCCACTAAAGCAATCCCATACTTCTCTTTTTCTTTGTGTAATGATAGAAGGAAGTTGTTCTTTTTAGAATTTAAAACCTGATCATTGAAGGTAACACCAGGTGTAACCAACTCAGTAACACCACGTTTCACAATTCCCTTCACCATCTTAGGATCCTCCAGCTGGTCACAAATTGCAACCCTCATTCCTGCTCTTACCAGCTTGGGAAGATAAGAATCTATGGAATGATGTGGAAATCCTGCAAGTTCTACACTGCCTTCTCCATTATTTCTTTTGGTAAGAACAATACCCAGAATCTGGGATGTTTTCACGGCATCCTGCCCAAAAGTTTCATAAAAGTCTCCCACTCTGAAAAGTAAAAGCGCATCCGGATATTTACCCTTGATGGTATTATACTGAGTCATTAGTGGAGTTTCCTTCTTCGTTTTTGCCATAGTAAAAAATGAACCCCAAATTTAAAAAAATAAATTCAGGGTAAGGGAATTGTTTGCAGGTTAATCTTCCCGGTTTTTCTTTATCAGTAATTAATTGTACTTTTCACCCATCAAATCACATTATTTATGGAATTTCCTGTCTTAGAGACTGAAAGGCTTATTTTACGCCAGCTAACTTTTAATGATACCCAGGACCTGTTTGAATATTTTTCTCTGGATGAAGTTATGGAATATTATGATCTGGAAACCTTCAAAACAGAAGAAGACTCAATACACATTATCAGGCATTTTAATAGTGAATTCGAGCAAGGAAAGGGTTTAAGATGGGCTCTGGAGCTGAAATGCAATGGAAAAGTTATCGGAACCTGCGGCTATCATAACTGGTACAGAGGGCATTTCCGGGCTGAAATAGGATACGAACTCAATCCCAAATTCTGGCAGCGGTCTTATATGAAAGAAGCCATTCTTCCCATTTTAACCTATGGATTTGAAACCATGCGGCTTCACCGTATAGATGCTTTCATAGACCCTTCCAATATTTCTTCCGAAAGGCTGCTATCTTCTTTAAATTTCAGCAAAGAAGGAACGTTGAAAGATTATTTTTTTGAAAAAGGAAAATTCGTGGATGCAACCATCTTCGGGCTTATTAATAAATAAATCCAAAATCTAACGCTAAGATGCAAAGACAATTGATATTAGCTCTTCTTATTTTCGTTCGCAGGGGCGTTTCACTTAGCAATTGGCGAAATTTCTTCGCTGAGTGAAACGCCCTTGCGAACCTTTATCAGCACCTATCCCTAAGCTTTGCGCTCAATGCGTTAAAATTATCAAATGTATAATGTTTATTTTTTCGAAAGGTGTTTTTCCAAAGCCTCTGAACTTTTCCTATAGGCCCATTTCTGTTTGTAATTTACCCATTTGGCTTTGAAAAGTTTTCGCATCAGCTTATCCGTATACCTCATAATAAAGACATGATACAGCATACTGGCAAAAACATTGGGTTTATTGGGAAGCGCTCTTAGTGAAAGAGAAAAGCCAGGTTCCAGATATCTGTTGAAATGCCAGAATGCACCTGGAATAAAGAGGGCGTCGCCATGCTCCATGAAAATTTCGTATCCCCTGGCATATTTCAGTGCCGGAAACTTTTCGTAATCCGGATTTTCATAATCGATCTCGTAAACGGTGTGTACAGACAAAGGCACTTTATATAAAAAAGGAGACTGTTTCTGGTCAAATAATAAAATTCTTTTCTTTCCTTCGAAATGAATATGCATAAAATCACCAAGATCCACATCATAATGCATTAAAACATGTGCCTCACTTCCCCCGAAGAATAATGTAGGAAGCCTTTTAAAGAACTTTATTCCAAGATCAGGATAAGTGAAGTTTTTAAGAAGCTCAGGAAGCCTGTCCGTAATGATATAAAAGAAGATTCGCAGATCTGAAGGTTTGCTTTTGATGGTATCAATATAGTCCTTCATTTTCATACGGGTAACCGGAGCATCGGAACTTTTGGCAGCATCAGCCGGTTTGTTGTCATACAACGGAACTTCCTGATCTCCTGCCTTTTCTTTGATATAGGCAAGATTCCATTTATCAAAAGCATCCCATCGGCTGGCAAAATTCTTAATCAAAAGAGGTTTCTGCTTTTTAAAATAATTGTTCTGAAAATCTTCTTTACTGATATCATTTACAATATCTACGTTTTCGAGGATCATGTATTTTGTATTTAATGCGAAATAAAAATAGTGTTTTTTTGAAACCTGAGAAAATAAGATTAAAAGAGCCGGAAGCTGGGGGAACGATGCCGGGAGTTAAGATTTGCCTGCAAACGTCTGTAGATCAATCCATAAAACCTTTTTACAGAAAACTTAGACTTCATCTGCTTCAATAGCTTCAGACTTCCATACTTTATTAGCAAAGCTCAGATGAAAAATTTATATTTGTGGTAATAAGTGAATTTATGAGAGTCTACAATACCAAACATTTCATTAAAATCCTTTTCAGTTTACACAAAAGCGATACCTTAAAAATTCTTTTTCCGAGTATGATTCTTGTAGGATTGTACTCCTGGGGAATTCAGTATCTGGAAGTTGAATATTTGCACCTTACCACAAAATCAGGAGTGAGCAATGTAGGTATGATTCATTCTCTGCTGGGCTTTGTGCTTTCGCTTTTACTTGTTTTCAGGACCAATACCGCTTATGACAGATGGTGGGAAGGACGAAAACTTTGGGGAAAACTGGTCAACGATACCAGAAACTTTGCCATAAAAATCAATACTATTCTTGGTGATAACCGCCAGGATGCTGAGCAGATTGCTAGATATTTAAAATATTTCCCGCACTTTTTAGCCAAACACCTTTCCAAGGAATCTACAAGGCTGGCTTTGGATGAAGATTATTCTGAAATTGAAAGTTCATTAAAAAACCATGGTCCAAGCGAAATCATTATCCTGCTAAGCCATAAACTGAATCAATTAAAAAAAGAAGGGAAAATTTCTGAAGTTGAAATGCTGTACTTAGATACCCAGCTTTCCGGGTTTTTAGATGTTTGCGGAGGCTGTGAGAGAATTAAAAACACCCCGATTCCTTACTCCTATTCTTCTTTCATCAAAAAGTTCATTATTCTGTATGTTTTTGCGCTGCCCATTGCTTACGTTATTACGATTGGCCTTTTTATGATTCCGCTTACTGTTTTTGTCTATTATGTTTTGATGAGTCTTGAGCTTATTGCAGAAGAAATTGAAGACCCTTTCAACAATGATGAAAATGATATTCCTATGGAGGCTTTAGCTCAGAATATTGAGAAGAATGTGCATCAGATTATGAACAGAAAATAAAACCTTGTCTAAATGTTTCTGTCTATATTTTGACCCCAAAAAACTATTTACTACTTTTGAATTAAGATACCGGAAAATGTCTTAATACTTATAAAAATAGCAAAGACAAAGGTCAGTAAAAAGAAAAAATAATCTCACAAATAATATACAATTGGTACAGAAACTAAAACTGGAAGAACTTAACAGAATAGATGTAGAAACATTTAAGAAGGTTGAAAAAATTCCGTTGGTCATCATTTTAGATAACATCAGAAGTATGCACAATGTAGGTGCGGCCTTCAGAACAGCAGACGCTTTTTTAATTGAAAAAATAATCCTTTGCGGAATTACACCACAGCCACCCCACCGTGAAATTCATAAAGCGGCATTGGGAGCAACGGAAAGCGTAGACTGGTCTCATGAAACTGAAACCAATACAGCTATTGCAGACCTGAAAAGCAATGGGTATGAAATCATCGGGATTGAGCAGACTACCGGCAGCCAGCTTATTACGGATTTTACCATTGACCGGTCAAAAAAATATGCTTTGATCTTAGGAAACGAAGTGGAAGGAATTAGTGATGAAGTACTTCCCAATATTGATGTATTTTTAGAAATTCCTCAGCTTGGAACAAAGCATTCTCTTAATGTAAGTGTGTGCGCCGGAATTGTGATGTGGGAATTTGCAAAAGCATTAAAATAAAAAAACTGCATATGTCCTTAGTAGACAGTGCAGTTTGAAATAAATCTAATAAAAAGTAAAAATGAAAGGCGACAAAGGTACTTTATTTTTTTTTACAAACAAATTTTGACAGCATTTTTTTTGTTTCATCTTAAAAAAAGTCGGGTTTTCAGAAAAAGTTTCGTTTAATTTTTTATAAATTAGCACAATGTTTATCAAGGACTATATCTCAAAAGACTTTCCATGTTTTAGCCTTTCTGACTCCATAGAGTCGGCCAGAAACATATTGGAAGATTTCGGATATTCCCATGTTTTCATCAAAAAATCTCATCACTTCTACGGAGCTATTGCAATGGACTTTCTGTATGAGGAAGATGGCGGAACACTGAAGGATCTGGAGCACCAGATTGAACGGTTTGCGATTCTGGAGGACAACAATGTTATGGACAGCATCCGTCTGTTTTATACTTTCAGCTCCAATGTGATTCCTGTGATTAATAAAAATGAAAAATATCTGGGGTATATTACCTGTGAAGATGTTTTTCAGGACCTTTCCCGTTATCCTTTATTTTCAGAAACAGGAGCCATTCTTACCGTAGAAACTCCGGCCAGAAAATATTCAATGACGGAAATCACCAATATTGTAGAAAGCAACAACTCAAAGTTTTACGGAGGATTTATAAGCTTTATGTCTGAGGAGGTAGTTCAGGTCACAATAAAGATCAGTAATGAAAATCTGGCCTCGATAGATGCTACATTTGACCGGTATGATTACAGAATTGTTGAAAAATATTATTCTGATGAGAAATCCGATCTGTTTAAAGACCGTTATGGTTTTTTACAAAAATTCATAGAAATATAACATGAAGGCAGCCATATATTCTCAGAAAAAAGATCTTGATACTTTTTTATATTTAAGTAAGTTTATCTCTGAACTTGAAGCAAGAGATGTAAAATCTGTTCTGTATGATGAAATGGCTGAAGCTCTTCAGTTTTCAAAAATATTCGAAACTTTCAACTCTAAGCAGGATCTTCTGGATAAAGAAGTGGATCTTTTCTTCACTTTCGGTGGAGACGGAACGATTGTAAATTCTTTAACCTTCATTGAGGATCTTGAAATTCCGGTGGTAGGAGTAAATACAGGAAGACTTGGATTTTTGGCCTTTTTCACAAAAGAAGAAGCTTTTAAAGAACTGGATTCCATTTTAAAAGGCGATGTAAAAACAAGCCGCCGTGCTGTAATTGAGGTTGTTTCGCCCAAACTGGAAGGAGCTTTCCCTTATGCACTAAACGACGTTACTGTTTCCAGAAAAGAAACAACATCAATGATTACAGTAGATTCTTATATCAATGATGAGTTTCTGAATGTATTCTGGGGTGACGGTGTGATTATTTCAACACCTACAGGTTCTACTGCTTACTCTCTGAGCTGCGGAGGACCA
Source organism: Chryseobacterium sp. FG46 (assembly GCF_057809135.1). Lineage (NCBI taxonomy): Bacteria > Pseudomonadati > Bacteroidota > Flavobacteriia > Flavobacteriales > Weeksellaceae > Chryseobacterium > Chryseobacterium sp. FG46. The sequence continues at coordinate 111,848 of NZ_JBMDJJ010000014.1, forward strand.
ATCATTTCTCCTAATAACGAAAATTTTGTCATTACTCCCATCGCTCCACACAATCTGAATGTGAGACCTTTAGTAGTAAACGATAAAGTAGAAATAAAATTCAGGGTGGAAAGCCGTGTACCACAATACTCTCTTTCTTTAGACTCCCGGCTGATACACATAGAAACCGATAAGGAAATCATCATTAAAAAGGCAAAATTCCAGCTTCTTCTGGTGCAGCCCAACAGTTTGAGTTTCTATGAAACCATCCGTCAGAAGCTTCTATGGGGCCGAGATAAAAGAAACTAGTAATTTCTTAAAAATGATTACCTTTACACGAAATTAAAACACCTAATAAATTTATAATAAAAAGTAAAACATGAGCAGAATTTTTCCGGCAGGAGTTGCCACAGGTCAGTTAGTTACTGATATCTTTCAGTATGCTAAAGAAAACAAATTTGCATTACCTGCAGTAAACGTAATTGGATCCAGCAACGTAAATGCTACAATGGAAACTGCAGCAAAATTAAACGCTCCTGTCATTATTCAGTTTTCAAATGGAGGAGCTGCTTTTAATGCAGGGAAAGGATTAAACAATGACGGGCAAAAGTCTGCAATCTTAGGAGCAATTGCCGGTGCAAAGCATATTCACACTCTGGCTGAAGCTTACGGAGCAACTGTAATCCTACACACAGACCACTGTGCAAAGAAATTACTTCCCTGGATTGACGGATTGATGGATGCTAACGAAGAATTCTTCAAGCAGACAGGAAAATCTCTTTACTCTTCTCACATGTTAGACCTTTCTGAAGAATCTTTAGAAGAAAATCTTGAGATTTCAGCTCAGTATTTCGAGAGAATGGCTAAGCTTCAGATGACTCTTGAAGTAGAAATCGGGGTTACAGGAGGTGAAGAAGATGGTGTTGACAACTCAGACGTTGATAATTCTAAATTATATACCCAGCCTGAAGACGTAGCTTATACTTATGAAAAATTAAAAGCTATTTCTGATAACTTCACAATCGCTGCTGCCTTCGGTAACGTACACGGAGTTTACAAGCCTGGTAACGTAGTTCTTACCCCGAAAATCCTTGACAATTCTCAAAAATATGTTCAGGAAAAATTCGGAACATCTGCTAAACCTATCAACTTTGTATTCCACGGAGGTTCAGGATCTACTTTAGAAGAGATCAGAGAAGCTATCGATTATGGAGTAATCAAAATGAATATCGACACTGACCTTCAGTTTGCTTACACAGAAGGGGTAAGAGATTATATGGTTAACAATATTGAATATTTAAGAGCTCAAATCGGAAACCCTGAAGGAGAAGAAAAACCTAACAAGAAATTCTACGACCCAAGAGTCTGGGTAAGAAAAGGTGAGGATACATTCTCTACAAGATTGGTGAAAGCATTTGAAGATTTAAATAACGTAAATACTTTAAAATAAGAACTGTAAATTTGTACCAATGTAAAAAGTATTCATAGAAATACATTTACATTGGTACATTTTACATTTATACATTAATACAAACAAAAATGGCATTCGACTGGTTTAAAAGAAAAGCAAAAAACATTACCACTTCTACTGATGAGAAAAAGGACGTTCCCAAAGGGCTTTGGCATCAGACTCCATCCGGAAAAGTAGTGGAACATGATGAACTAAAGAGGAATAACTATGTTTCTCCTGAAGATGGATTTCATGTGAGAATAGGAAGTGCAGAATTTTTTGACATCCTTTTTGACGGTGGTAAATTTACCGAACTGGATGCCAATGTTGAAAGTATTGATATCTTAAACTTCAAAGATACAAAGCCTTACAAAGACCGTTTGAAAGAAGTAAAAGCTAAAACAAAGCTTACAGATTCTATCAGAAATGCTGTAGGAACCGTAAAAGGAACTGAAATGGTAGTTTCTTGTATGGATTTTGCTTTCATCGGTGGATCTTTGGGTTCTGTAATGGGAGAAAAGATCAGAAGAGCAGTAGACTACTGTATCAAGCATAAACTTCCGTATATGATCATCTGTCAGTCCGGAGGAGCAAGAATGCAGGAAGCCACTTACTCGTTGATGCAGCTGGCAAAAGTTCAGGCTAAATTAGCTCAGCTTTCTGAAGCTGGACTTTTATACATCGCTTACCTTTGTGATCCTACATTCGGAGGAATTACAGCTTCTTTCGCAATGACTGCCGATATCATTATGGCAGAGCCGGGAGCACTGATCGGTTTCGCAGGACCAAGAGTCATCCGTGAAACAATCGGTAGAGACTTACCGGAAGGATTCCAGACATCAGAATTCTTACAGGAAAAAGGATTTGTAGATTTCATCGTAAAAAGAACTGAAATTCAGGATACTGTAGCAAAAACAGTCAATTTATTAGCTGTAAAAGCATAGTATCTGTAACAAAAACAATACAATCTCTCTCTAATTAGGGAGAGATTTTTATTTATGAGGACTTTTAAGATATTTTTCAATACCATCAGAAGTATGAGTTTTAAAAAGATTATCCGTCTTTTATCACTTGTCCTTCCCCATCCTCTTTTCGCTTTACTCAGTTTTTATGCCACGGTAAAAGCATTTACCATTGCACAGAAAAAATTTCCTGAAACAGCCTCCAATAACGGAATTGGAAACGCTTTCAGACACGCACTTTGGTGCTGCTTTATTATGATGTACTGCTGTAAAATTTCTTCTCCTAAAAAAGTGCTGGATTTCTGCAAAAGAATAACAGATATGCACGAAGAACTTTTCCCTAATGAACCTTTGGAAACCAAAATGGATCTCCATAATAATAAAATCGGAATGGATTATTTTATGGAAATTCTCCCGGGAATTCACCGCCAGTTTTTTGAAAAAAGCTTCTTTGTAGATGCGTTAATCAAAAAAATGGATGATGCTAAAGTGCTGAAAAATCTCGATGATGATTTTGAAGGACATCTTGTTTACCTGGAAGAGTAAATTATTTTTATTTTAAACGCTAAAGATCGCAAGGAAAATTTAAAAACTTAATGCATATTTTCGGTCGCAAGGGCATTTCATTCAGCAATATTCCTTAAATCAAGGCCTTTTGCTTAGTGCTAACGTCTTCGCGAACGAAAAAATCATACTTTATCATTAAAAACCTTTGCGTGCATTGCGTTAAAATGGCTTTAAGGTCTAAAACTATCATTAATTCTATTTCGCAAAAGAATAACAAAAGACTTTAGTTATTTTTGTGGTTTGAAGTATTTTTGATAAGTTTAACCAATTAAATCAATCAGATGGTTCTCAGCAGAATTTGGTCGGCTTTCATTATCATTGCCATTGCCATTGCCAGTATAAAATACGTATCGTCAGGTCACTACAAAACCATCTTCAATGATATGGTGGTAGGAAAAGGAGGTGATACAGTGAAGATTGCATCCCAGCCTATGAACAGCCTCTCTCCTCTTGTAAGAGACAGCCTGATGAAAAAGAATGATTTCGCAGACAGCAGAATTCACTATAAAACAGATTCTTTAAAACAGAATGTAAATGTTTATCGCGTTCAGGAAGCTGACGGAGTCATCGGAACCTCTGAAACTGCGGTGAAGATCTGTCTTGGTCTTATAGGAATCATGACCCTTTTTATGGGATTCATGAGTATTGCTGAAAAAGCAGGAGGGATTAACCTTCTAAGCCGTCTGATTCAGCCCTTTTTCTCCAAATTATTTCCTGATATTCCTAAGAATCACCCTGCTTTCGGGCATATGCTGATGAATTTCAGCGCTAACCTTCTGGGACTGGATAATGCTGCTACTCCTTTTGGACTTAAGGCAATGGAAAGTCTCCAGACCCTAAATCCCAATAAAGATACCGCCAGCAATTCACAGATTATGTTCCTCTGTCTTCATGCCGGAGGAATGACGTTGATCCCGGTCTCTATTATCGCCATCAGAGCCTCTATGGGATCAAAGACCCCTACAGATATTTTCCTGCCATGTATGATTGCAACTTTTGCGGCTACACTGGCTGCGATGATTATTGTTTCTTTATATCAGAAAATCAATCTTCTTCGCCCTGTAGTAATCGCTTATGTAGGGGGAATTTCAGCCCTTATTGCTTTATTGGTATTGTATCTGGTACAATTGAGCAAAGACGAACTGGATGATTTCAGTAAAGTATTAAGCAATGGCCTTATTCTCTTTATTTTCCTTGCGATTGTATTGGGAGCTGTTTATAAAAAAATCAATGTTTTTGATGCTTTTATTGAGGGTGCAAAAGAAGGTTTCACCACCTGTGTTAAGATTATTCCTTATCTGGTTGGAATGCTGATTGCAATTTCGTTATTAAGAACTTCCGGTGTATTCGATGTAATCATTGACGGCATGAAATGGGTAGCCAACGTTGCCAATATGGACCCGAGATTTGTGGACGGACTTCCGACAGCCCTAATCAAGCCTTTATCCGGTTCCGGAGCCAGAGGAATGATGGTGGACACGATGTCAACATTTGGGGCAGATAGTTTCCAGGGAAAACTGGCAGCGGTACTTCAGGGAAGTTCAGATACGACATTTTACGTAATTGCAGTATACTTTGGTGCCGTAGCCGTTAAGAATACAAGATACACGGTAATTGCCATGCTTCTGGCCGATTTAGTCGGTGTTATCACTGCAATTGCATTAGCTTATTTGTTCTTTGCTTAATGAAAAGATGCTGTTTGAACAATGCTATTAACTTTAAACATTAAAATTTAAATCCATTATGATCACAGATAAAGAATTTACCCTAAGACTCATCCGTCAATTAACCCAGGCTTTGGAAAAACTTATTCTGGATAAACCTGAAGAAAGTTTAATGCAGAAAGAGCTGGATTTTGATACGTTGATGAGAGATATTTTCAAGATGAGTTTTACAGAGGTTTCTTCTAAAACCAAGGAAGAAATAATTGCCATCGTTAATGAAAGACAGGAAAGAGATCACAAAGATTATTATGAAATGTTGGGAAATCTTTTCTATTTCAACAGCAAACATGAAAATAACAAAGATTTTCAGGATAAAGCAAAGACATTCTATGAGCTGTATCTTCAGACCAGTGGAATCTTTGCACTCCCAATTATCAACAGAATAAATGAATTAAAAAAAGCACTTGAATAAAGTGCTTTTGTATTTTTAGAATGTAATTTTATAAGTTCCGGTGGAAGAAGTATTGGCTTTCTCTGCCTTTACATACTTCTTAACCCAGGCCACAGATGTAGATGCTACACAGGGGTCTGAAACACCTCCGGCTCTTCTTGCAGATACTACATTTCCTGCTTTATCTACGGTATAAGCAATGGTAATTGATCCACTTGCCGTACAGCTGTGAGAAGGCTGCGCTCCTCCTCTTCCCATTGTTCCGGGAATATAGCCTACCAGTTTTCTATCGATTCCTACTTTACTGTCTCCGTTTCCGTCACCACCTAAAGGATCTCCTGCATTTCCAATCCCCTCGCCTGTTCCCTGGCTTCCGGCTTTGGTTCCTCTTCCTTTGATCAGGTTTCCGATAGCAGCATTTCCTTTTCCGTCTCCATTTCCTGTTTTTGAGTTAGCTGTAGCTGCTCCTGATTTTTTGGTATTTTTTGAAGCACTCGCGCTGGTTGCTTCTTTTTTCTCAGCTTTTTTGGATTCCTCTTTTTTAGGAACGGTTGTTTTTGAATTATTTCCTGTAATGACCTTCTCTTTAACCTCAGTTTTCTTTGGTTCCGGAGTAGGAGCTGGTTCTGGTTTTATAACTGTTTTTGTTTCCGGAACCGGAGTTTCTGCGGGTTCTGGTGTTACTTCTTCTGTTGCAGCGGCAAGACTTCCGGGTTGTTCCGCAGGTTCTTCAACCCCTTTCCCGTTTCTGTTGTCTCCGAAGTTGACCAGCATGGTAGTAACCACTTCAGGATCTTTGTCCAGTTCAGGTTTTAATTTATACAAAAAAACAAAAAGCAAAATAGCAGCCCAGATGAGAATAGAAAGCAGTGCACTCTTTACTCTATCTTTGTTTTCTTCGTTTCTGTTTGCTGTATAGCTTTTCATCTTAAAACGTAATTCTTTCCGGAAATCCGGATCTGTTATTTATCTTTAACGGTTGCAATGGCAATGTTAAATTTATATTTCTCAGCAATTTCCATTACAAAAACTACATCTTTATGCAATGTGTTTTCATCAGCCCGGATCGTAAATGATTTATTAGGCTGGCTGGCTAATTTATCTACAATAATTTTCTCCAGTTCTCCTCTATTTACAGGATTGTCATCCACAAAGAATGAACCATCCGGTTTGATACTTACCGTCACAGGATTCGGAATATTATCATCAACTGCTCCGGCTTTCGGCAGATTCACATCAATAGCGCTTTGATTGGCAGCTGAAGAAGTGATCATAAAGAAAATCAGCATCAACAGGATAACGTCTGTCATCGCTGCTAAACTGAATTCCGGATTTGCTTTATTTCTTCTTTGAATTTTCATTGTAAGAAAATTTATAAAGGTTTGTTGATAAGGTCTAAAAATTCTCCTGACATATTCTGAGCTTTCAGGACAAATTTATCAATCCTTGTCAATAGAATATTATAACAGAAGTTGGCGGGAATCGCTACAGCCAAACCTACAGCGGTCTGCCCTAAAGCGGTATAAATACCTTCTGAAAGTGTTTTTGGAGAGAATGATCCTGTTGCGTGGGAAAGATTAAAGAAGGCAATAATCATCCCGATTACCGTTCCTAAAAGTCCCAACATGGGTGCGATACTTGGTACTACAGCCAAAAGGTTCAGGTTTTTTTCCATATTGGCAACCTCTACCTGTGCCTGCGATTCCATAGCACTTACAATATCAGAAACAGGACGTCCTAATCTTGAAATTCCTTTTTCTAAAATTCTTCCTTCAGGAGAGTTCTGGGTTTTGCAGTAATCTGCTGCTGCCTCTATTTTCCCGGCCTTGATGAAGTCTTCGATATTGTTCATGAAGTTGGAATCTGTTTTTGATGTCAGCCTTTTGATAAAGAAAAACCTTTCAAAAAACAGATATAGAGAAAATACTCCCAACAGTAACACAGTGACCATCACTATTTTAGCAAAAGCTCCTCCGTGGAACATAATCTTCCAGAATGAGAACTCTAAGTTGTCTGCAGCAACTGCAGGGGTAGCGATTTGTGCAAATAAAATCTGAGAAAGTTCCGTTAACAGCATTAAATGTAAATTTTATTAAATTTCAACGACAAATGTAGGAGAATATTATGAATTGAACTCTTAAAAATTGCTTAAAAACAACTTAAAATTTGTTACAATTTTACAAACAGCAAATTTCTTTCCAAAATTATTTGAAAAGAAATCCGGTAGTAAGAATAAAGGTATCGGCTAATCTTCGTCTACCTCAATATCATCCTGCTTAAATTCGCATTTTAATCTAAAAGGAATCGGTGTATCTGATCCGGTATAGAAATCATCAATGGTTCCTTTCCAGATCACCTGAAGCTCCCCTTCTTCATTTTTTTCAAAAAGAAGCTCATTGTCATAGATATAGGCATCTTCGTCATCGAAAAGGTCTACTTCTGTGTAGGTTTCTTCTTCAGAATCATTGATTTTGATAGTTTTTCCTTCTATTTCCGGCGACTCGATAGGGAAATCGAAAACTTCAAGTGAAAGCTGCGGAAAGTTGTATTGTAATGAATCATCATCCACGTGATCCAAGCTGTCATCCGTAATCACTTCAACCTCTAAAAGGTGTTGTTGGTTGCTGTAAACTGCCTTACAATAAGTATTTCTGATATTGTATTTTAGCGTTTCCTCCGGATGGTAAATTTTTAAAATCCCTTTCATTTTTTCTTAAAAAAGAACTGTAATAATATGATTGCTAAATGTTTTAGACAAAGATAAAAAATTGATTCAAAGTTAAAAGGATTTTGAAAATAATTTTTTAAAATCAATGCAAACAATAAGACTGAATCTCCTAATAATACTTACTTTTGTTTTCATAAAGATTCTGAAAATGAAAAACATTGTATCAAAAAGTATTCTGGGATTAGGATTGATGATCGGTCTTGCATCCTGCAAAAAATCGGACTCTCCCCTTACAAAAGTGACACCCAGCAATCTGGATTCTATCGCTTCCAACTATTATGAGCAGTACCTTAAACTATATCCTTTAGATGCTACAGCACAGGGAGATACAAGATATAACGACCAGCTTCCTATTAATATTGATAAAGATTTTATCTCAGGAGAAATAGCATTCTACAATTCTGTGCAAAAACAGCTGGAACACGTAGATTATAAATCCCTTTCTGATGAAGATAAGGTAGTGTATGATGTTTTGGATTATACTTTAAAAGATAAAACTGAGGCCTATGCCTACCATCCGGAATACATCCCTTTTACTCAATTTGGAGGACTTCCGCTTACTTTTCCACTGTATGGAAGCGGACAGGGCAATCAACCTTTTAAAACAGAAAAAGACTACAGCGACTGGCTGAAAAGAATGGAAAAATTCCCGGAGTGGATGAATGCTGCAGCAGACAATTTCCGCGAAGGAATCAACAATAAGGTTGTACTTCCTAAAAAACTGGTTGTCAAGATGATTCCTCAAATGAAGGCGGAAGAAATCACAACGTCTGATATGGAAAAAAATATTTTCTACGGACCTGTTAAACATTTCCCTAAAAACTTCACAGAAGCTCAGAAAGAAAAATTCTCGGCACTTTATAAAGAGGCTATTACCAAAAAAATCATCCCTGCTTATACTAAAATGGGAACATTTTTAGAAAAAGAATATCTTCCGAAAGCAAGAGATACAGACGGATACAACAGTCTTCCCAACGGAAACGAGATCTACAACTATTATGTAAAAAGCTGGACAACCACTAAAAAATCTCCTGAAGAAATTAATAAGATCGGACTTCAGCAAGTAGCTATGCTTCGTGCAGAAATGGAAAAAGTAAAGCAGCAGGTAGGTTTTACAGGAACTCTTGAAGATTTTATCACTTTTGTTAAAACGGATCCAAAGGCAATGCCTTATAAAACGTCTAAAGAGGTTTTAAATGCATTTAACGGGGTCTTAACTAAAATCACTCCGAAGCTGAAAACAATGTTTAATGTAACACCTAAAACAAAGTTTGAGATCAGACAAACGGAGAAATTCAGAGAAGCGAGTGCCAGTGCAGAATATATGCCGGGAACTCCGGATGGTAAAAGAGCTGGGATATTTTATGTCCCCTTACCCGACCCTGCCAAATTTAATGTTACTTCAGGAATGGAGTCTCTTTTCCTTCACGAAGCCATTCCGGGGCATCACTATCAGATGTCTCTTCAACAGGAAAATACTAAACTTCCTAAATTCATGAGATTCGGATGGCTCGGAGCGTACGGCGAAGGATGGGCACACTATTGCGAAACATTAGGACCTGAATTAGGGCTGTATACGGATCCTTATCAGAAAATGGGTTACCTGAGCGATCAGATGCTGAGAGCGGTAAGGTTGGTTGTAGATACCGGAATTCATACAGGAAAAATGACACGGGAACAGGCCGTAAAGTATTATCTCAGTAATATTTCCGATTCGGAAGAAAATGCGGTCTCTGCCATTGAAAGATATATGGCAGTTCCCGGCCAGGCTTTAGGTTACAAAATTGGTTCTTTGAAAATATTGGAATTACGAAGTAAATATCAAAAGGAGCTAGGCCCTAAATTCAATCTGGCAAGCTTCCACGATGAAGTGTTAAGCCAGGGATGCCTTCCTCTGGATGTTCTGAACAGAAAAATGGAGCTTTGGGCTCAAAAACAAAAATAAATTTACACTAATAAGGGTACTTCGTTAATCGGTACCCTTTTATTTTGTTCTTCTAAATAAAGAAATTAATATGATCACAGAAAGCCTCAGATCTCTTTTTAACAGAGATTTAAATAAATTAAAAACAGAGATAGAAGCCTATCAAAAAGAAGAAAATCTATGGAAAGTTGATAAAAACATAGCCAATTCTGCGGGCAACCTGGTTCTTCATCTGGTTGGAAACCTCAACCATTTTATAGGAACGCACCTTGGAAACACAGGATATATAAGACAACGTGAGCTGGAGTTTTCATTAAAAGATGTTCCAAGAGCTGAACTTATTGAAAAAATAGAGGCAACTACAACAATGATAGATTCTACTCTTTCTCAATTATCAGAAGAAGATCTTAAAAAAGAATATCCATTGGTTGTTTTTGAGAGTGCCATGACAACCGATTACTTTCTGATCCATCTGGTTGCTCATCTTGATTATCATTTGGGACAGATTAATTACCACAGAAGGCTATTGGACATTTAATCCATCAATTAAAAACTAAAATAACGCAACGATCACAAAGTAATTGTTGCGTTTTCTTTTTCGTTCGCAAGGCCGTTTCACTCAGCTAAGAAAAAATTGTCCTGGCCAAAAGAAGTACCCCTTTGCGAACCTTTTCAATATGAATTATTGTAAAATCTTTGCGACATTTGCATTAAAATACAACGGGTTACTTCTCAAACATCATTTTCGTAATAAAATCCTTTTCTCCTTTTCCTCTTGCCGGAGAATATTCTCTTCCATAGAAAATGATCTGAAGGTGAAGCTTATTCCATACTTCTTCAGGGAATAATTTCTTGGCATCACGCTCCGTTTCCACCACATTTTTTCCGGAGGTAAGTTTCCACTGTGTCATCAGCCGATGAATGTGAGTATCCACCGGAAAAGCAGGAAATCCGAAACCCTGGCTCATCACTACTGATGCAGTCTTGTGCCCTACGCCCGGAAGCGCTTCCAATTCTTCATAAGTTTGCGGAACGATACCATTATGACGCTCCAGCAGAAGCTCTGCCATTCTTTTAAGGTTTTTGGCTTTGGTATTGGATAGTCCGATTTCTTTAATTAATTCCTTGATCTCAAATTCTTCAAGCTTAGCCATTCTTTGTGGCGTTCCAGCTACCGCAAAAAGGTCAGGCGTTACCTGGTTAACTTTTTTATCTGTGGTCTGTGCGGAAAGTGCTACAGCTACCATTAATGTATAGGGATCGGTATGATCTAACGGAATAGGTGTGGTGGGATATAATTTATCCAGTTCTATCTGAACAAGCTCAGCTCTTTGTTTTTTTGTCATGTATGCCTTAAATTTGAACAAAATTAAATCATTATGCTGAAAGTTGGAGATAAATTACCTGAATTTGAAGGATTCAATCAAGACGGAGAAACGGTAACCTCATCAAAGTTAATAGGAAAAAAACTGGTGGTTTTCTTCTACCCGCAAGCGAATACACCAACGTGTACAGTGGAAGCCTGCAACCTGAGTGATAATTATACTAAGCTTAAAAAAGCAGGATTTCAATTACTGGGAGTAAGTGGCGACACTGTAAAGAAACAGAAGAACTTCCACAGTAAATTTGCATTTCCCTATGATCTTATTGCAGATGAAAACCGCAATATCATTGAAAAATTCGGAGTATGGCAGGAGAAAAAAACGTTTGGAAAAACGTACATGGGAATTGTAAGAACCACTTTTATTTTTGACGAAAATGGTATTTGTACAAGAGTGATTGAAAAGGTGACTTCAAAGACTGCTGCCGAGCAGATTCTGGAAGGATAATTCTTTTTTGAACACAGATATCACTAATATTTTCACAGATAATACAGATACAGACTGTGCTATTTGTGAAAATATTTTTATAATTTGTCTTATTCTGTTTCGTAGTAATTCAATTCTTCCGTTTCTCCGGGCAGAATGACATGCTTTTTGAACTTCAAGCCCAATTTTTCGATCAGTTTCTGGGAAGAAATATTATCTTTTGAAATGATGGCGGATATTTTTGTTAATCCAAAGTCATCCATCCCAATAGATTTAACCTTATGAGCGGCTTCAAAAGCATATCCTTTGCCTTCAAATTCTTCCAATAAAGAATATCCGATATCTACAATATCAAGTCCTTCTCTTTCGAAGATTCCTACTGCTCCTACTTTTTCATTTCCGTCTTTGGTTACTAAAACATAGTTTCCGAATCCCAGTCTTTCAATTTGGGGAGCAAATCTATTGAGGATATAATTTTCGGCGTCTTCTACAGAATTAACATTCCGGTTTCCGATATGTTGAATGAATTTGGGTCTGTTGTAAAGCTCAAATACGAAATCTTTGTCTTCACGGGACATGGGACGAAGTATTAATCGCTCAGTCTCATAGATATTATCTGCGTTTGGGTGTTTTTTTAGACTCATCTTTCTTTGGTTCTTCTTTTTTTTCGATTTTCAACAATCTCGGGTTATTAGCACATTTCTTATTGTAAAGCTCAATATACGTTCCATTGTCTTTTACATTGCTTACAGTACCTGTAGATTTATTTACTGTAACTGTATAATGCGTTTTCTGGTATGGACATTCCTTTGAGGTTAGTTTCCCAAGATCAAGATAGTAATTCGACTTGTCTTCATGATAATTACCTGCAAGGTCCTTAAACTCCTCATCTATCATATATCCGTCAGCGGCTAATACAACAGCTGCTTCCTGGGCATTATCAATTCTGTCTACAAACTTCTTCAGTCCTTCGACATCCGTAACGTAATTTACATTACCTCCTTCTGAATAAGCAATATAATAAAAGCTGTCTTCACTGGGAAAAAGATTAAATCCAGAGAATTGAGGAGTATAGTTTATCTTACCCGAAATCTTTATTTCCTGGCCTTTCCCATAGCTGTTGTATACCAACACCCATGAATCTACCCTATTACCGGGATTGATCTGCTGCAAAATAGCAGGAATGCTTGAAAACTTTTTCTTCTCCTGAGCTAATCCAAAGATTCCCAAAAGTAAAAATGTAAGAATTGTAAATCGGGTTGCAGTGTTACTCATAATTTAAAAATCAGCAGAAATATACCAAATATTACATGAACTTCTCGCCTTTCTTAAAGTTTTTCAGATCAAGAACATAGTCTTTAATGAGCTGGTCATTATCACGCGGACAGATCAGAAGTGCTTTATCTGTATCTACAACAATGTAGTTTTCAAGACCATCAATGATCACGGCCTTGTTATTATTCTTTAAACGGATAATATTTCCTTTTGAATTATAAGAAAGTAAATGTTTCAGTTTTACCGCGTTTCCGTCTTTATCTTTTTCTGTATTTTCATATACAGAAGTCCATGTTCCAAGATCGCTCCATCCCAAATCTGATGGAATCACATAAACATTCTTTGCTTTTTCTAAAATTCCGTTATCAATAGAAATCTTCTGAACCTTCGGATAAATGGTTTCAATACAGCTGTTTTCTTTTTCTGAGTTGTACTCACAAGCCATAAAATGCTGCATCATCTCAGGAAGATAAAGATCAAATGCGTGGTGAATGCTTTTTACATTCCAAACAAAAATTCCTGCATTCCAAAGGAAATCACCACTTTCCAAGAAGCTTTGGGCTATTTCAAGAATAGGTTTTTCAGTGAATGTTTTCACTTTAAAATATTCTGATCCCTTTTTTTCTACAAACTGAATATAGCCATAACCTGTATCAGGTCTTGTTGGAGTGATTCCTAATGTTACAAGATAATCATTTTTTGAAGCCACCTCAAACGCAAGCTCTACTTTTTCCAGAAATATATCCTCTTTAAGAATAAGATGATCAGCCGGCAATACAATCATGGTTGCATCTGGATTAATCTCAGCAATTTTGTTCGCCATATACAGATTACAAGCTGCTGTATTCTTCATCAACGGCTCACCCACAATATTCTCTTCAGGAATCTCCGGAAGCTGCTGATGGGAAACATGAACATATTCTTTATTCGTAATCACGAATATCTGCTCTTTAGGAATTACCTTGCTGATTCGGTCATAGGTCTGCTGAATCATAGTACGCCCGGTTCCTAAAATATCCTGAAACTGTTTTGGAAATTTCTGTGTGCTCATAGGCCAGAACCGGCTTCCGATTCCTCCCGCCATGATAACACAATATCTATCTGATTTTGACATTCTTAGCTACATTTTTCTACCCTCGCTAAAGGCTTAAAAGAATACTTCCTTCCAGTAGCCAGGTTCTTACAAAGATAGTTTTTTTTAACCAGACCTTCTAATAAATACTTTTCGTTGCGATAGATAAAAAATTCTCCCTTTTTAAGTTCCTCGATAAATTGCAGAGTATCATCCTGTTTCTCAGTATGGAAATATCTTACCAGATCAGGGCTTGCCATAAAATTGGCTTTGGGTGATTTTGAAAACTTTATGATGATAGGCTTGAGTTCTTCATCATAAATTTCAAGACTTTCCAGAAGCATATTTCTGAAAGTTTCTTTCCATTCGTTGCCATGAGGCGAGATTCTTCTTCCATATTTTTCGAAAGCAATCAGGTGTGCCAGCTCGTGAGTAAGCACAAAGAAAAAAAGCTGCGGGGTAAGAGTAGAATTTACCGTAATTTCATGGGAATTATCCGGAAGCTTTCTGTAATCTCCCAGTTTTGAGTTTCTGTTTCTTGTAACTTTTATATGTATATAGTAATCTGCAAACCAGATTCTTAAATATTTAAGTGTATTTTGAGGTAAGTATTTTTCTAATGATTGAATTGGCATTTTACAAACTTAATGGAATTCCTGCATAGAAATTCAATAGTTTAAGACTAAAAAGATAATTATATTTTGCCTGCGCTACTGATCCCTGTGCATTTGCATAATTATTTCTCGCCACGTTGACGTCATAGATAGTGGTTCTTCCGGCAGTATAACTTTTATCTGCAAAATCAAGAGCCAGTTTCGAACTTTTTTCAGCTTCCACTGCTGCCAGATACGTTTCATAATTGGCATCAGCATCAAACTGAGCTTTCTGAACATTTTGTCTTACCGTCTGTTTCTGTTGTTCTAACGTATTCTTCGCTATATTTTCGTTTATCTTAGACTGCTCAACCTGAAGTTTTGTTTTCCCTTTATTGAAGATAGGAATATTAAGTGATAACCCTACATTTTGTCCGAACTGATCTTTATATTGTTCAAAAAAAGTTCCCTGCACAACACCCGGCATAGCATCAAACTGCCTGTTATAAAAAGTATTAAGACCAGCACTGGCTGTCAATGTAGGCCAGAATGCTGTTTTACTTACCTCGGTTTGCGCTTCCGCAGACCTTATCCTGCTTTCGGCCGCTTTGATCTGGGGTTGTAATTCATACGCTGTCGCAAGCACTTCATCTACAGTATTAAGCTGTAAATCAAGTTTTTCCGGAACATTCACATCTTCAACATCAAAACCCTTATAATCTGACAGTTGTAAAAGCTGAGCAATGGCAAACAAAGCACGTCCAACATTTACTTCTGCTGTTTTAAGGTTTTGTTTTTCTCTTGCCAATGCCGCTTCAGCCTCTGCCAGAACCGTCTGCGCAGTTGTTCCAACCTGAGTTGTGATCTTAGCTCTGTCAAATTGTTTCTGAGCATTATCCACAGCACTCTGAGAGATTTTAACGATCTCTTTATTCAATAAGGTGGTCAGATATTGTTGAGCGATCTGAAGAGAGATATCATTTTTAATGGTTTCAATGTCATATTGGCTTGCTTCTACATCAAACTGGGCCTTTCTTACATTTTTCTCTAATCTTCCATTATTATAGAGCAGAATATCGGCTCCCAGACCAACACTGTTATTGAATCTATCGTTTCTAAAGCTTCCTGCGCCTAATGAGCCTTGCCCGAAACTTACTCCATTTGTAACACTAGCTGATACAGAAGGCAAATACTCTTTTTGGGCTGCTTTAAGATTATATTCCTGGTTTTGTTTGTTATACTGATTTTGGATAACCTGAAGATTATGCTCCACTGCATAGCTTACACATTCTTTTAAGGACCATTTCTTCTGAGCACTTAAACCCAGATAACCTAATCCAAAAACGATGATCCAAACTTTTTTCATATTGTATATGTTTATTTGTTTTTAATGGCCATATGGAATCGCGTCATATCAAGCAATACTTGTACTTACAAATCAGAGCGATTTCATATTAAGATTTTTCAATATTAGACGAATTAAATATAAAAAAGTTACAGATTGAAAAATTATATTTTATTTTAAAAAAATTTTGGGGAATTTTGTACCATGACAAATAAACAATATCAGGAAGCTATCGACTGGCTTTTCGTACAGATGCCCAACTATCAGATAGATGGGCAGAAAGCTTATAAACCTGGGCTTGACAACATCACAAAGCTTTGTGCTTTCTTTGGAAATCCTCAGGATAAAATAAAGTGTATTCACATTGGCGGCACCAATGGAAAGGGTTCTTCAAGCAATATGCTGGCATCGGTTCTTCAGGAGGCTGGCTATAAAACCGGACTATACAATTCCCCACACCTTATAGACTTTACGGAGCGAATAAAGGTGAATGGGAAAAACTGCAATAAAGAATTTGTCTTTGATTTTATTCAAAAACTAAAAACGATTCCGGAAGATATTCAACCCTCTTTCTTCGAGTTTACAACCATCATGGCTTTTGAATATTTTTATCAGCAGCAGGTAGATTTTGCCATTATTGAAGTTGGATTGGGAGGAAGACTGGATTCCACAAATATTATCAAACCTTTGATTTCGGCTATTACCAATGTTCAGCTGGATCATCAGAATATTCTTGGAGATACCATCGAAGAAATTGCCACTGAGAAAGCTGGAATAATTAAAAGCAATATCCCAATTATTTCCGGTGACGAGAACGAAGCCGTTAAAAATATCATTCAGGAGAAAGCAACGAAAGAAAATGCTCCATTTATAGATGCTCCTCTTATTAATACCAACCTCGAATCTGATCTGAAAGGGAATTACCAGAAAAAGAATATCAGAGTTGTCTTAGCTGCGGTAGAAGAATTAAGAAAACTGGAAATACAGATTGCCGACGAAGCATTGGAAAAAGGACTTCTCCATGTTCATCAGAATACAGGATTTATTGGCCGTTGGTTTGAATTTTCACAACATCCGCTTACGATTTGTGATACGGGGCACAATCAGGCAGGTTTGGAGTCTGTTTTTTCACAATTAAATTCAATTGAGAGGCACAAGCATGTCATTTTGGGATTTGTAAATGACAAAAAAATAGATGATGTAATGAAAATACTTCCTGAAAATTCTGAGTTCTATTTTGCAAAACCGTCTGTCAACAGGGGAAGACACCCGGAAGATTATGAAAACATGCTTCAGGAGGCGAAAATTTTTTATAAAATTTTTGATTCCGTGCAGGAAGCGTATCTCTCTGCAAAAGAACAATGTACAAATGAAGAAATGATTTTTATTGGCGGAAGCAACTTTGTAGTGGGAGATTTTTTGGAAAAAAATTTGGAGATTAAAGAATAAGTCGTATATTTGCACCACTCTAAACAAGAGAACAAGTCTAGAGGGTTCTTAGCTCAGTTGGTTCAGAGCATCTGGTTTACACCCAGAGGGTCGGGGG
>NZ_JBMDJJ010000015.1:0-119552 GCF_057809135.1 Chryseobacterium sp. FG46
CCCCCCCCCCCCCCCCCCCAAAACCCGAAACCTTCATTATTCATTTACAATCAAAAAGCACAAATTTCATTATGCATAAGATATTTTTTCTTGCTCCTTTTATAGCTGTTTCTCTTGTCAGTGCTCAAAAGTTAACCCAAGAGAATGTTACAGGATTCTGGAAACTGAAGGAAGCCGGATTTTATGAAGATCAAAAGAAAGTGGTAAAAGAATTTGATAACTGCCGTTTAATGAGGAATTATGCGATCAGGGAAGATGGTTTTGCTATTTATAACTATATAGAAGGAAAATCTGGCGATTGCAGGCCTTCAGAACCGAGGCTTTCTTTTTGGAGGATTGTAGAAAACAGAATCCAGTTTTATGTAGATGATAAAAATATCCTTGAAGAAGTGGAAGTAACAATGAATAAAGATCATACGATAACCTTTTCCAGCTATATTCCTGAACAGAAAAAAGTAAATGGAGATGCTTTCGCTGAAAAAATAGCCAACACGGTTCACTATGATATTCTTGAAAAACAATATTGATTATAAACGTAAAATTTTTGATGTATGAATTATGTAACGGTTATCTATCTCGTGAATCTGATATTGTATGCCATGTATTTCTTTGGAAGAACGGGTAGTGAAGTTGATGTATCAGGAATGGATTATGCTGTTTCCGGAACTTTATCTCTCTTTCTGATCTTCGGCGGATATCTGAATGCAAAGAAAAGGATGATCTACAGAACCGTTCTGTGGATGTTTTTTGTGAATGTGTTCTTATTCGTTTTTTCCGGTTTGTTTGATCAGTTTGGAAACGATTTTAATATTCTTTCTACAAGTAACAGTGATAGTTTTCTTTTTACATTGGCACTTATTGTTTATAACGGTTATCTTTTTCCTCTAACGGTTATTCTTGAGGGATCGGGTTTGTCATTAATAATGCCTGTCATATTATCATTTATCTTGCCTTCATTGGGATATTTAATAGGGAAGAGGCTGCATACAAATAATCAAAATCCCACTGAATTATAATCATTGCGAACCGAAGGTGAAGTAATCTCAATATTATTCAAGCTGCTAGTTGGAAAACGCAATGGTGCAAGAATTTTACAAACTATATGCTTTTAAGACACAAAGATTTTATCTCTGATAAAATTGTACTTCTTTAAAAATGACACAGACATTTTCACCAGCATTTTTGTCATTCCGGGCAGAGCAAGGAATCTAAACTTTAGGTTTAATATCCTTTACAGTTCTTGAAAACCAGGCAGATATTATTAAAAAAAATCTGCGAAATCTCCATCATATGCGAGAAAAATAATACCGTATCGCTTGCTGAAAATCTCACATTGAGCAAATCGAAATGTTCTCGTGGCTCTGCGTTTTCCAAAACTAAAAAGAAGAACAAAAAACTTTAAGGCTGTTCCTGTTTTTGAGGCTGGTTATTGAAGGTAAAGAATTTCTGCTTCCCGATTAATAGTTCAAAAAACAGTCTGAAGTCCGAAATTAAAGACCATAAAGGATATTTAAAAGTAGCCGGTTTGTTTCTCTCAATCACAGCATGACTGAACCAGGCAAATCCATAGCCTACAATCGGGATATACCAAAGAAATCTTTCTTTTCCGGAACTGATGACATACCATATAACGAAAAATACGAGAAACGTTCCGATAAAATGAAATATGCGGGTACCTGTTTTACTGTGTTCAGTAAGATAAAACTGGTAAAACTCTCTGTATGTTTTGATTCTTTCAGCCATGGTGGTTAGTTTATGGGTTCTTATGAAGCTAAAGCAATAATTTTGCCGATTTTTATCAGAGGGTAAAAAAATAAAAAAGGCAAAATCGCAAATCAGTTTCTCCATCAGAGTAACCTTTCTGCCATTTTGCCTTTTCGCAATTTTGTTTATTGCTTATTTAACTCTTCTTTAGCTCTTTTCCAAGCTTGCTGTTTTTGTATCCGTAGCAGAAATAAATAACCATACCGATCAGGAACCACATTCCAAACCAGAACCAGTTCTCGTGGCTCATTCCTGTAAGAAGGTAGAGACATGAACTTAATCCAATCAATGGAATTAATGATAAATTCTTGATAAAAGCTACAACACATAGAATCAGGTTGATGATAATAAAGAAGAAAATAGAAGCTCTGAATTCTCCTTCATTAGGATCTGACCAGTTCATTAGATTGTCAAAAAACTCCGGCTGCCATTTGTGGAAAGCCAGTAAGCCACCGATGAAAATAACCGGGAAAATAATTTTACCATTCACATAAGGAAGGTGAAATCTGCCTTTGATTTTTTCCTTGGCAGGAAGTAAAAGTACTCCCGCGCATACCAGTACAAAGGCGAAAATAGTTCCGATACTTGTAAAATCAAGGATAAAAGTTTTATCTGTAAACAGGATAGGAATACCTACCACAATCCCCGTAACAATAGTTGCGTATGATGGCGTTTTATACTTTGGATGTACCTTTTGGAATCTTGCAGGCATCAGTCCGTCACGGCTCATAGCGTACCAGATTCTCGGCTGTCCCATCTGGAAAACCAATAATACGGTTGTAATAGCTACAATGGCAACGAACGAAACCACAAGCTCCATCCAGGCTACATTGGCATTTGTTTTTTCAAATATGAATGAAAGAGGATCTCCTACACCATCAAATTTCTTGTAATCTACCATCCCTGTTAATACCAACGTCAAAGCGATATAGATCACCGTACACAGTACAAGAGAAATGATCATTCCCTTTGGTAAGGTCTTCTGCGGGTCTTTCGTCTCTTCAGAAAGTACACTTAAAGCATCAAATCCGATATAGGCGAAGAATACTCCGGATACGGCGCTCATTACTCCGGCAAAACCATTCGGCATGAAGGATGGTGTTCCGGTTGTTGGGCTTACCGGTGTCCAGTTTTCAGTATTGATATAAGCAAAACCAACCAGAATAACCAGTAGAATGACTCCAAGCTTTAAGATAACCAGAGAGTTGTTGAAGTTTTTACTTTCTTTTACTCCTACATAACAAAGCCATGTGATTAAACCGTTAATAACCAATGCCGGAATATCTACAATGAATTTCAAACTTCCAATCAATGGTGCTGTCTTCCATGCATTTAAGAGTTCTTTGTTTTCTGAACCATATTGAACGGCTTTCCTTGCTTCAGTATAGCTGCAGGTCAGATAATCAGGAATATGCATTCCGAGACGTCCTAAGAAACTCGTAAAATAATCCGACCACGAAAAGGCTACGTAAATATTCCCGAAAGAATATTCCATGATCAGAGCCCATCCGATTACCCAGGCAATCAGTTCTCCAAAACTGGCATAAGCATACGTGTAGGCAGAACCTGCAGTAGGAATCCTGCTGGCAAATTCAGCGTAGCATAAAGCGGTAAATCCACAGGCAAAACCGCAAATCAAATATAGTAAGATAACACCGGGACCACCTCTGAAAACGGCTTCTCCCAAACTGCTGAAACTCCCAGCTCCTATAATAGCCGCAATACCAAAAAATACAATGTCCCATACACCCAAGACTCTTAAAAGCCCCGTTGAAGTATCTGTATCTGAATAGATTTTTCTTCTAAAAAGTTGACTCATTCAATAACTATATTTGATTTGAAAAAAAGCAAATGTAATGATTTTTTATTTTGATGTTAACAGTTGTTAAGAACATTTGGGTAAAAATACTCAAACAAAAAGCTTTAGTCTTTATAAACAGGGATTTCCACATAGCTGTCATTGTACCATTTTATCTCAAGAGGATCACCGGAATCCTTTATCGTTTCATCACTTACATCTTTACCGGAACCATAATTGATCTGCCAGTTGGGACTTTTATTAACCCCAACTAATAATAGCAGCTTGCTTCCTTTTTCTATCTTTCTACTCATAAAATACGAATTGTTAATGGGAATCTGTTCCGTTTTATTCGGTTCAAGGAGCTGTCGTTTTTCATTGTTCTTCGCATAGCTGGCTCTCACAATATGAGTGGATAGTAAGGAAGACTTCCCATCCGGCTGAATCTGGTACAGATAAGTATCCGTATCAAAATCTTTTTTATTGATGGAAACATTCAATACGCCGGACAGATTTCCGCTGATGATCATATCCTTGTCAAGAATTTCACTTTCAAAAGCAATGGAATTGGTCATTTTTATACTGTCTTTTTTGCTGACTGTATAGTAAGTGTCTTTCTGATCTCTGTTTTTAAAGTCAACAATTTGATTGGTGAAATTTCTGGTTTCCGGTTTATTAAACACTGAAGATGTATTTTTTTTGTCCTGAAGGTAGAATTTCAAAGAAGAATTATGCATTTTATCAAGATCACCCGCATGTTTCCATGTATTCGTGTTCATCACCTGAAAATTGATTCTGTCTTTTAAAATTTCCGGTTTTTTACCTCCTTTAAGGATATAATCAAACCAGGAGAAAGCAAGGTCATCAATATTTATTCGGGCCACCGGATCAATAGGCTTACCATTCACGTAAGTAAATCCGAAGCTTTGGGCTCCTCCGTGATTGTATGGACCTATTACCAGATAATGATCTGCATTTTTATTGTACTGATGGTGTTGTTTAAAATAATACAGTGCACCAATCTGATCATCATCATAATATCCTGTCGTTGTCAGGATAGGAATATTGATTTTAGAAAAATCCTCTTTGTAGGGAACCATTTTCTGCCAGTACTCATCGTATCCCGGATGATCCAGCCATCGCTGGAATATTTTGCTAGGTTTTCCGCTTATTGTATCCAAAGATCTGAATGCTTTTCCGCTTTTGTACCATTTTGTATAAATAGAATCCCATTTTACAGCATTGGTAAAATCCGCTTCATCGGTAAACTTATTATTGGTTACATACTGAATCCATTGCAGCATATAGCTCATAAAAATATTATTCTGCGCAGGATAATCAATCCCGATTCCTACAGCAACCTGAGGAACGATTGTTTTTAATGCCGGATGAAGTTTTTTTACGGCTGCCCATTGGCTGAAACCCAAATAACTTCCACCGATCATTCCGACTTTTCCATTGCACCAGGGTTGTTTGCTTACCCAGTCGATTACTTCATAGATATCCTGTGATTCATGCTCAAAGGGATTGTTCACATTATTGCTGTTTCTCTTACCTCGGGTATTAACAACAGCTCCTACGTAATTATAAGCAGCGGCTCTCTTTCCAAAGAATTCATCAAACGGACCGGCATAGATATTATTGGTGAGAATAACAGGAAGTGGAGAAGTATTTTCTTTTTTCCGAATAATAGTGATCGTTAAGGTATTTCCATTTTTTATAGTAAGGTCTCTGGTTTCAATAATGAATCTTTCTCTGTCTTTTGACGCCAGCAGCTGCATCACCCGAGGTTTAATTCCCGAATAGGTTTTATAGCTTAAATAACTTTTGCACAGAGCAAGGGCAGTCCTGTAATCAATACTGTCTTTGTCTTTTTGTTTGTCAAGTATTTTTTTCAGCTGCTTTCTGGATTCTCTTACATCTCCATCAAGAGCAGGCCCGAGTCTGGGAATTAATTTTTCCGGAAGGCTTTCATATTTTTGGTTGAATACTTTTTTTAGTGCATTGGAAAAAGAAATGTTACTTTCTTTTTGTTCCATGTTCGAAAGGCTGTACAGTTCAAATCCGATATATCTGTAGTCTCCCATATTATGATCTGCGAAGAGATTACGATTTTCAGATAGAGAAACCAGTGAATTTTTATAATCCTGAGCGACCATCTGCAAACGGAAAAGATTATCCATAAGGTCAACCGTATTTTCAGGTTTATACTTTGCGGACTGAAGTTGGGGAATCACTTGCCGGGCAAGTACGGGTATCTGCTTTTCCAATATAAGAGAGTCATTTACAGCTGTCTTTGGGAAGTAAAATTTTTGTGCCTGCAGAAGGTTTACAAAAATTAATGCTAAAAGAATCTTAAATTTCATGAGATGGTGTGTTTATGGTATGTTTTTAGCTGCTTTTGAAAAAGTATCAAATTAACGTATGTTTTTGATAACTGTTTATTAAAATTGTTTACATTTTATCAAACGAAAGTAGTAAATTTTATCATTGTATAGTGAGAAAATTTTCATTGTTATGAAATAAGTATTAACATCCATTAACGCTGTTAAAACTTGCTTAAACAATAAGTTTTTAATATTTTCGTTAACTTATTTAGACTAATTTTCTTATATCAAGAAGAATGAAATCAAAAAAAATACTTTTAGCGGCTGCTGTAATTTATTTCGGAATCTCCGATGCTCAACAGTCTCAATATTTTACCCAGAAAGAAAATTACAGGTTCAATCTAGCCGAAAATCTTTATCAGACCAAAATATACAATGCTTCCCAATACGAATATGCAAGACAATATTTCTACAATCAGAATTTGTCCCGTTCAAAAAAGGAAGCTGCGCAGTTTTTTGATAATGTGATTGGTGTGATTCTTCAGAAAAATCATGCTGAAGAAGGATTAACGGCTTTCATGAAAGAATATCCTAATTCTGCTTATTTTGCTCAGGCTAATCTTCCGCTGGCTGATTATTATTTAGCAAAAAAAGACTTTGACAAAGCGTTGGAAACCCTGAAAAAAGTGAATCAGTATCAGCTTTCAAAAGAGGAAAATACCCAGTATATTCTGAAGCTTGGATATGCAAAATTTATGACAGGTGATTCTAAAGGAGCTACTGATGCCCTTGAAGAAGCTTATAAAACAGCAGATCAATCTCAAAAAGGAGATATTGCTTATATGTTGGGGCATTTATATTACAGCAACAGACAAAGTGATAAAGCTTTCCAGTATTTTGATTCTATCAAAGATCAGGATAAGTTCTCCAAACTGGTACGCCCTTATTATGTGCAGATGTATTATAATGATCAGAATTACGACCAGGCGATCACGGAAGGAAATGCTTTGTTAAACGAAAATATTTCAGATTCTTATAAAGCAGAAGTTCATAAGATCATCGGGGAGAGTTATTTCATGAAGAATGATTATACTTCTGCCTATCCACATTTAAAAGATTATCTGAGCGTACAGCAGAATCCTTCTGAAAACGATTTGTATGAGATGGGATTTGTGGCAGCACAGCTGAAAAAATATGATGAAGCGGTTTCTTATTACAACCAGCTTCTGAACAGCAACTCTGCTTTAGCTCAAAATGCTTACTACCAGTTAGGAAATGCTTATCTGGCTGTAGATAAAAAGCAGGAAGCGCTTTCTGCATTCCGTTCTTCTTATCAGATGGATTATGATGCGAAAGTGAAAAAACTGGCTCATGAGCAGTACGCTAAATTAAGTTACGATATCGGTAACCCGTTTGAAAGTCCTTCGGCGGTAATCCAAAGTTATATCAACGAAAATCAGAACGGAGCCAATGCTGCAGAAATGAGATCATTATTGGTGAAATCTTATCTGTATTCCGGAAACTATAAAGAAACGCTGAATGCGATTGACAGGCTGCAGAGTTCAACTCCTGAGATCAACAAAGTAGACCAGGAGGTTTCTTATTTATTGGGAACCGAAGAGTTCAACAAAGGAAATTATGATGAAGCTGAGAAATATTTCTTAAGAAGTCTTGGTTTTAATATCAATAAAGAATTCAACAGCAGAGCTTTATACTGGCTGGCACAGGTATATTACCAGAAAGGAAATTACCCTTCCGCCATTGTTCGTTACGAAAAGCTTCTTACTGAAAATTTCCCTGAAAAACAGCAGCTTCCTTACGATTTGGGATATGCCTATTTCAAATCCAAGAAATTTGATCAGGCTGCTACTTATTTCAAACAGTATCTTGCCAATCCGAAACCGGAGTTTAAAAACGATGCAGAACTTCGTCTTGCAGACATCCATTATGCCAACAATGATCTGAACGAAGCCATTGCCATCTATGATAAAAATGAAGATGCTACGGATTATACTTTGTACCAGAAAGCGATGGCTTTAGGATTCAAAGGAGACACTCAGGCGAAGATTACTAACCTTAAAAATCTTTTATCCAAATATCCGGATTCCGAATATTATGATGATGCTCAATACGAAATAGGAACAGCATATGCAGCTCAGGATGATTTTGCCAATTCCAATGATTATTTCGGAAAAGTAATTAAAGGTTCTTCTGACAAAGATCTGATTGCGAATGCTTCTATCTACAGAGCGCAGAATTACATCGATCAGAATCAGAATGATAAAGCACTTTCTGAACTTAAATCTCTGGGTGAGCAGTATAAAAATACAGCCTATGCCGAGAAAGTGGTGCAGGCTGTCAAACCGATCTTCACGAAAAACGGAGATGTTTCAGGATATGAAACTTTCGCAAGAAATATGGGGGTAAATGTAGATGCTGCTGAAATTGATGAGATCAACTTATCTACAGGTAAGCAGTTGTTTGCTAAGAAAGATTATAAAAATGCCATTTCTTACTACGAAAAGTATCTGACACAGAATCCAACAGGTGAAGGATTATATCAGGCTAAATATGAATTGGGAGAAAGTTACTATCAGACTAACAATTCAACCAAAGCTTTACTTGTTCTTCAGGAAGTGGCTGGAATTCAAAATGATTACCAGGATGATGCACAAACTCGTTTAGCTCAGATCTTTATTGCACAAGGTAATACTGCGGAAGCGAAAAAGTACCTTGAAGGCATTAAAAACTCTTCCAACATCAGCATTAAAAACTATGCGAATGTTGAGCTGATGAAACTGTACGCACAAGAAAATAATTTCTCTGAAGCTGAAAAATTAGCCAATGCGGTGATCTCCAATTCTAAAAATTCAGCAGCCGTTATTGAAACTGCGAAAGTAATCAAAGCAAGAAGTCTGATGAACTCAGGAAAAGATAAAGATGCCCAGGCAGCTTATGCTTCTCTTGAAAAATCATCCAATACTTCGGTAGCGGCGGAAGCTTTGTATGCTAAAGCCTATTATCAGAACAAAGGAAAAGCATTTAAGTCTTCTAATGAAACGATCTTCAAGCTTGCCAATAACTATGCTTCGGAAGAATTCTGGGGAGCAAAAGCCCTTGTATTGATGGCGAAAAACTATATTGGCCTGAAGGATAACTATCAGGCAAGTTATACCTGTGATCAGATCATTGCGAACTACAAAGATTTCCCTGAGATCGTAGCAGAAGCTAAAGAAGTTAAAAAACTGATTAAGAAATAATACATGAAGGTGTTTAAAATTGCCCTATATTCTTTTTTGATTTCTACTTCTCTCTGGAGCTGCATTCCATCGTATATTGCATATCCCAGGGAGTATAACCATGCAAAAGCTGATTTCAAAAAGCAAAAAGCTTTTGTGGTGAACAAGGATCTTGAGGAAGAATTTAAAATTTTAAAACATTCCGACATTTATGAAATTGTAGAAGACAGCAGTTATGCAGCTAAAATAACACTGCACCCGATGAAAACCTATACTCCTCCTTGTGGAAACCCAATGATTGGAAGTATGCTCACAGTCGGATTACTGCCTTCGGGATTTCCGTATACTATTTCCTACAGTTATGATGTTGCTGAGAACAATACAACGAAAAATTATCAATACAAATTACAAGTTTATCAAAGCCTTTGGCTGTTTAATATATTCAGACTGGGGAGAACTTTTTCAAAACAGTCGGGCAAAGCTTTATTAGGAAGTTATATGGCTTCCAATAAATAAAGACCCGTTATATATTTTTTTCAAATAAAGAAAATATGAACAAGAAGATTCAAATATTATCCATATTATTTTTAGGAATTTCGTCAGTGGCGTTTTCCCAGATCAAGGAGGAAAAACTGGTTCTTAACAAAAAGAGAGAACCGGAAGTGAAGAAGATCGAGAAGAAGAAGACTTCTGTGGAAACCATCAAAAATTATCCGCCGGAAGAGAAATCGCAGACTCCTGTGAAATATACCATCACGGATGTTCCTGCTGTTTCAGACTTCAAAACATCAACCATTCAGGGAGAAGATGTAGCTCCAAAATTTGACGGAACCGCTCAGAATAACTATTTCCAGTTCGGAATGGGTAATTACGGGAAAGTTCTGGTAGACGGAAATGTTTCAAAAACCCTTGAAAATAAGCTTGAAGTAGGAGCAGATGTTCACTTTCTTTCCACCAATGGTCTTAAAAAAGATTACGATTGGAAATCCGGGCAGACTTCAGCCAATGTTGGTGCTTTCTTAAACTCTTACGGAGAAAAGGGGAAGTTCAACCTTAATGCTGAATATGGCTTAGACAGCTATAATTACTATGGAATTTATGCCATGCAGCCTACCGGGGAGCTTGATCTGAAGCAAAAGGTCAATCAGTTTAAAGTAAACGGGTACTATGATTTTTACTCCAATGAAATCTTAAATGATGTAAGAGTAAAATCATCATTCCTGAAAGATCATTTTGATGCTTCGGAAAACCAGGTTTCCATTCTTGCTAACTTCTCCAAGCATGCTGTTGAATTAGGAAAATCTGGAATCAATCTGAATGCTGATCTGGGAGTAGGGCTAGATGCTGTGAAGACAGACTTTGCCATCAGAGATAAAAACTCTTCCAATTTCTTCAATACTAATCTGACTCCGAAAGTGACGTTCAGAAAAGGAGACTCTTATTTGATGCTGGGTTCTTCATTCTCTTTCCTGAATGCTAAGAATTCCAACGATCAGATGGAACAAGTGAAAAACAATAAAACCTACTGGTTTCCACAGGCAGAATTTCAGTTTGCTGCAGCTAATGAATTTAAATTCTATGGAGGGGTAGACGGTGGTCTGAAGCTGAATACGTATGGAGATATGTTACAGACCAACCCATTTATTCTTTCTGACCAGTTTTTAAAGCCTACAGAGACG
Source organism: Chryseobacterium sp. FG46 (assembly GCF_057809135.1). Lineage (NCBI taxonomy): Bacteria > Pseudomonadati > Bacteroidota > Flavobacteriia > Flavobacteriales > Weeksellaceae > Chryseobacterium > Chryseobacterium sp. FG46. The sequence goes on from NZ_JBMDJJ010000015.1 coordinate 10,808, forward strand.
AAATATCATTTTTATGTAGGATTGAGAGGGGACATTGATGAAACGCTGAAATATGACTTCTCTGCAGGGTACGGAAAAATGAGAGATATTATGTTCTTTAAGGCTAACGGTCTTTTTGATAACAATTCTGTTAATCGTTCTGCGTACAATTTCGCCAATACATTCTCTGCGGTTTATGATGACGGTAATGTAAGCGATATCAAAGGAAGTGTACAGTATTTCCCATTGGCCAATCTTATTATCGATGGAGAATTAAGGTTCACAAAGTACGATCTGAAGACTTACGACAATATTTATAACGTTCCTTTGTTCAATGCGAGCATCGGAGCAAAATATACGATGCTTGACAAGAAATTATTGCTTGGATTCAAAGGAATCTTTGCAAGTGACAGAACTACAAACTCTTATGCAATCGAGGGGGTAGGTGCTCCTAATGTAATCTTCCAGTCTACAGAGAATACAAACGATAAAGTTGGTGGTTATGCTGATTTAAATCTTTCCGCAGAGTATAAAATTCACAAAAATTTCAGTATTTTCGCACTCGGAAATAATCTTCTGAGCTCAAAATACCAGACGTACAAAGGCTATAAAGTCCTGGGTGCACAGATTCTGGGAGGCGTGAAAATTACTTTCTAAAATATACAAAACAATGAATGATAAGTAATCCGTATTACTCATTACTTATCATTCGTTACTGATAAATACGGCTGCATAGTTTAATGGATAGAACTTCGGATTTCGGCTCCGACAGTGAGGGTTCGAATCCTTCTGCGGTCACAAAGCTCCTTTTTTAGGAGCTTTTTTTATGCCTTGTCCTTTTATTTTTAGCGTTTTTGTTCATTCCTGCAATTAATATTTACATTGTTATAGTGTAATGTTTACGAGCCACATTATTTAATCCATCAGTTTATAAATAATTTTGCAAATAATTCAAAACAATAATAAAACATTTACAGAACTTACTTTGGGATAGAAGTAATATGATCAATTAAAATAAAAACAATTATGTCAATTAAATTAGGTGGTATTGCTCCAAATTTTCAAGCCGATTCGTCTGTTGGTAAAATAATAGATTTCTATAATCATCTTGGGAATTCATGGGGAATTTTATTTTCTCATCCCACAGATTTTACTCCTGTATGTCCTACGGAATTGGGAATGACAGCAAGGTTGCAATCGGAATTTGATAACCGTAATACTAATTGGAATAAAATGATTTTATTAAGCCTGTTAGTATGTGGATTGGCGGTTTCGTGCAAAAAAGCAGAAAATAAAGAAAACCAATCAAAGAACTCTTTTAAGGTAATGACAAAAGAACAGCAGGATAAATTGACCGGTGAAGCAGTTCTGAAAGATTTTATAGAGGGAAATAAAAGATTCCAGAATGAAATTGTAACGATGAGAGATCATACAAAACATTCAAGAAAGCTTGTAACGGGCCGGTTTCCTAAAGCTGCGGTTATAAGTTGTTCAGATAATCGTATTCCCGTGGAGGATATTTTTGATCAGGGTTTGGGAGATATTTTTGAGGGAAGAGTAGCTGGAAATTTTGTAGATGAAGATTTATTGGGAAGTATTGAATTAGCTTGTGTAGTAGCAGGTGCCAAACTTGTAATAGTAATGGGACATCAGCATTGCGGAGCTGTAAAAGGAGCAATTGACAATGTTAAGCTAGGCAATATTACAGCGACACTTTACAAAATAAGACCAGCGGTGAATATAAGTCTGAGCTATACAGGAATGAAAAACTCAAAAAATAATGAGTTTGTAAAGTTCGTTTCTGAAAATAATGTTAGAATAGCCCTCAACGACATACGAAAAAAAAGTCCGATCCTTAAGGAAATGGAGGATAATGGAAAGATAAAAATTGTTGGGACATTGTATAGTCCTTCAGACGGAACATTACAGTTGGTAAAATAAGAATAGTCATACTGTTTATTTATCAAAATATACTTTATATGCGATATATTCAGTTAATATCAACAATACAATCTTAATTGTTGTTTATACTCGAGTTCCTAAAATATTCAGATTATTGATTTTTCATCTCGTAATCAATCTAAAATAATAGCAATTTTTATTAAAAATTGCTCACACTATGTTGAATGTTGTGGCGTGCCAGAATATTGGGATGTAAAAAAATATCTTGACTCTTAAGGATATTTATTATATATAATGTAATTTTTTTTCAGCTTATCAACACAAATAAAAACTACATGCCTGGCTGGCTATTCTTACAGTATTAATTTTTTGTGAATTATTAAAACATCTAATTTTGTAAATAATTAATAGTTAAGCAATAAGGATGTTTTTATTACATTTTTGTGCAATAATGATCCTCTTAAAATAGACTTATTTGGAGCTGTTTTTAAATTGATATTTTCAATAAAGAAGTTAGTCTCTGTTGTTTCTTCAGGCTTGTATTGTATAAGTATATTTTCTTTTCTGTTTTGAATGATGTAAAACGTTGATTTTAAACATATTGAGTATTTTTTTTGTCTGGGTTCCAGAGTCTTATAGATCGCAATAATATTAATAACTAGTTTTAAAAAATAAGTATAAAAAATGAAAACAAAAACAAATGTCTTTTTAGACTTCGATAACACACAATTCGATGGCCATCTTCATAATACTATGATGAAATATTTTTATAAATCTGATGACATTCTTCATGAATTACAAAAAGTTGAGCCGAAATTAACAAAAGATCAGTTAATAAAGGAGCTTAAGGGTGAAGCCCCTCTTACACCAACTTCTAAGTATGCAGTACAGCTCGCATTGAAGAAGGCTCAAAGTGATGCTAAAGAAACAAATGAAAAACTTAAAGCAGAAGGAAAACCTGCAAAACCTGAACACACATTTGATTTTTTTGAAGGACAGAGTCTGAATAAACTTGTTAAAGAACGTAAAGATCAAGGTGTTGATGTTGCTATATTAACAGCCTCCATGTTTCCGGGTGCAATTAATGCAATAAATCAAATAAAGGGCTTAACGCATTTAAACGATATTCCCATGATTGTTGTTCCTATTGCTAGTAATGGTACTCCCAAGGAAAATAAGCTTAAAATGGCTCAGGATAAGAATAAAGAAATACAAAAATATGAAAGAGCACAAAGAGCAAGTATTGAAGGGTTGATTGATGTTAAAAATATTTTTGTTGATGATAGTAAGGAAAATATTGAAGTATTTACCAAAAGTAAAAATCCGAATAGTATCGGGATGTTAGCAACGAAAGGTCTTGATAAGGAACTTATGGAAAAGCTTAATAATGCGATAGAAAAAGCGCTTGAGCAGCAAGCGGCAATATCTAAGCAACGTAATAAGGAAAACGCATCATATGTAGATGATGTATATGCAAATGTGAATCAAGGTATATATGCAAATGCAAGTGAATTTAGATCAAGTAAAAATGACCTTTCAAAGTTCACAGAAACTCAGAATAAACCTGAAGTAGCACCAAGGCTTCCTCCTAGATTACCAAAACTCTCTCCTAGAGCTGTTAAAGCCGAGGCTAACGTTGCTCCTGCACTTCCTCCTAAATCACCCAAAATGCGTTAAAAGATATTTAATCAATAAAGGCACAAGCAAAAATGTACTATAGATAAGGTACTTCTGGAATTAAAAATAGTATTTCTATATGATCATTAATTTGCTGTACACTCAAAGGATTCACAGCAGGACAGTAAAAAGCCGGATGGACAGAAGTTGTGAGATAAATCTGTCCTTGCTTAGTCTGAAAAGTTTTGCAATTTTAAAGCCCTTTAGTATTCACTCAATATAGGTTAGGGTAATGAGCAGGCTGAGAAAAATAGTGTATGTTTTGTCATCGGCCTGCCCATCCTTTAGGATCAAAATAGGTCTCTAAAGTGAATTTTTTGTAATGTAAAGAACTTTTTCAAGTAAAATAAAAACACTTGTATGGAATATAAAACCCCAAAAACGTTAGAAAGAACACCTTTAGTCTTTGGTTATCCCGTAATTACCGCTATGATAGTTGTTATATGTTTAATGTTGTTTCTTTTTATTGTATTTAAAAAAGTACTGTTATCATTAGTATTTTTAGTAATTCCCATACTGTATTTATACATCATAAAAAAATACCCTAGAAAAGGTGAATTTAAAGAGTTTTTTTTTGATTTTAAGATGGGAGTACAATGTATCAGATTTGATGAGAAATTAGAAAATTTGATTAATATAAATTCAAAAGACAAAAAGGAGGTTTAAGGAATAACTGAATCATTTTCAGTTTTTTAATTGATATCAGTTGAATTGTCTGGCTTAAATCCCATGGCTCAGTTATCAAAAGATTTTTGGCAGACTGTCATAATTCTGCGGCATGATGGTAACAAAAATAGGATACTGCTTTTTCAACAAATATTCCAGTTACAAATAAACATAAACAAACAAAAATTAAAATTTAGTTTTAAAATAGAGTAGAAATGAAAAATTTGAAATTTAATAGAAGGAATTTAATTGCATTATTATTACCAATGGGTAGTTTATTATATTCTCAAGCAGGAGGTGGAGGAACAATTGAAACGAAAATTACCGGATGGACAACCACTCTTAAAACGTCATTGAATGCAGGAGTTACTGCTTTTGCAGTGGTGGGTGCTTTTCTAATATTTGTTCAGTATATGCAGGGTAACGAACAGGCTCAAAAGAATTTTGTCCGTTTTGTAATAGGTTTAGCCATTTTTGGTCTGGTTGATGTTATTGCTAATGTATTCATCTAGAGTCTATAGCTCTTTAATTAGTATTGTTAGATTTAAGCTATAGATTCCTTAACAGGTATAGCTTAAATCTAAAATCAACACTCTCTACCTCTGCAGGAATATTGAATAAAGCATAAAATTATCCAATATCATCTTTTTGCAATTTTTTCCTAAAATTTTGTTTGGCATGTATTCTAATAGTATGCCCATTAAGAACGTCTTTAATTTAATTATGGAATTTAAATCTTTTCTTGAACCTTCGAATAGTGAAGAAGAAAGAGTGAAGCTGGCTTCAGCAAAAGTTGGAAATAATGCATTAACAACTAATACTAACTTATTGAATAGCAATAAACTGTTGTGTGTAAGGTGTAAAGGAGACCAGAATGTTAAGGTGGCTAATATTGCTGCTATATCAGAAAACAAAGATGAAAATCAATATCCCTTATGTGAAAATTGTAGAAAAGCTTCTTTTAAAGTTAAAATATTCAGATAGAATGCTTTTCAGTTATCTGTATCATAAATTATCAATATTTAAAAAACAATGGATTTAAAAAAATTACGTGAGATTCCTTCTACTTATTCTTTAGTTAAAAAAGCATTATTTCTCAGCTTTTTTATTACACTAATAGCTATCGTTTCCAGTTCAGTCTGGGCGGTGTATGTAAGTAAGGTTTTTACTAAAAAGATATATGTTATCACTGAAAAAGGGCAGGCTGCCATTGCAAACTCTATGAATAATGATCAGGACTATGAAAATTATAGACTGCCTGAGATTAAGAATCATATTAAAGTGCTTCACAGATTATTTTATGGATATGATCAATTTAGTTATGATAAGAATATCAATGAGGCTCTCTATCTGATTGGAAACTCTGGAAAGCAATTGTACTTGTCTCTTAAAGCAAACGGGCATTTTGCGAGAATACAATCTCAAAATCTGGTTCAAAAACTAGATATAGATTCTATAAAAGTTAATGATAAACAATATCCTTATCACGCATCTGTTTACGGAAAACTCAATGTCTCCAGAGTTGATCAGAACGTGAGTACAAAAAACCTGTTCTATGCTTCATTTGATGTATATAACGTGGCAAGAACGGAAAATAATCCTCATGGTTTACTTGTTGAAAATTATCTATTCAAAAGTGAAGGGTTTGAAGATACTTCCGCTCAGGATGCTGGTAATAGTAGACAAGAGGAAACAGAAGGTTCTCAGAGGGCTGAGGAAAATTGATACGATATAGTGTTTTAAAATCCTTTTAGATTGCTAAGTATTGATAATAATCGGGAATTTCAATAACGGGATTCTGTTATAATTTGTGTATAATGAAAAATGATAAATATTCTTTAGATATTTTAATTATATTTTCCTTTTTAATAAGTATACTATTGGTTTTAGTAGATATTTATTATTCCAAATATAGTTATGTAGCTGAGAAAGAATTGGGTAACGAATATATCAATATATTCATCATAAAGTTATTTGGAATCTTCCCATTCATTAAGAATCCTTTATTACTGCGAACTTTAAGTCTTGCTATTGTTACCTTTTGTTGCTTTGGTTTTGAAGTTAAGAGAGAAGTAGGAGAAAATTCTTCTTTTATGAGGAATGTTGTGATAGTAGGATCATCTCTTATCATTTTCTTAAGCATATCCGTGGTGAGGATTGAGATTATATCTTATACAATCATATCTTTTGTTTCTTATATTATTTATATCGTTGGTTTTTTAAAATTGAGAAAATTCTTCAATTTTTATGATAAGAAGGATGAGTTTAATGATAAAAATCAAATCTTTGAACAAGAGAAGGTAGTTAAGAAAAATCCTTATTCTGTAAATTTTAAAACAGAAAATGGAGTGATTAATGTGGTGAATCCCTTTAGAGCCACTATGGTTTTGGGTACTCCGGGATCGGGAAAGTCCTACTCTGTGGTTGAAGAGTATATCCGGCAGCATATTCAAAAGCAGTTTTCGATGATGGTGTATGATTTCAAATTTCCTGCACTGGCCAAAGAAACATTTGCTTTTTATGAATACTATAAAGGGAAATACAAAATTGAACCGCGTTTTTGTGTGGTTTCTTTAGATGATTTGGAGAAATCTAATTTTGTGAATCCTCTGGATCCTCAGTTGATTCGGAAAGCAGCAGATGCCATCGAAGCATCACAAACCATCTTATTTAATTTGAATAAAGAATGGATTACTGAAAAAGACTTCTTCGCTCAGTCTGCTATTTCTTATTTCGCTGCCTGTATTTATTTCCTGAGAATTTATGAAGACGGGAAGTTTTGTACGCTGCCTCATGCCATATCTTTAGCTTCTTTACCGGATGAAAAAGTGTTTAAAGTTTTTGGTAAATACTCGGAACTCAGATTCTTTATGACTCCTTTTGCAGATGCCTTGGCCAAGCAGGCTTATGAGCAGCTTTCAGGTCAGACAGCATCTGCAAGAATACCTCTGTCTCAGTTGGCAACAAAGGAATTGTTTTGGGTAATGGGCAATAATGTATTTCCTGAAGAGAATATTTCATTAAGTATCAATAATCCCGAAAGTCCATGCATATTAATTATTGCCAACTCACCAAGTACCCAAACAACTAATTCTCCTGCTTTAGGGCTTGTGGTTACCCAACTTCTTAAAGAAATTAATCAGCAGGGAAGACAGCCTTGTTCAGTCATATTGGATGAGTTGCCAACCATGTATTTTATGGGGCTGGATAACCTGATTGCAACTGCCAGATCCAACAAAGTTTCTACAACCATTGGAATGCAGGATCTTGAACAGCTGAAGCGTGATTATGGTGATAAAGTAGCTGAAACAATATTTAATATCGTAGGTAATATTTTTAGTGGCTCAGTAAGAAGTGAGACGGCAAGTAAGCTTCAGGAAATATTTGGAAAGAAAAAGCAAAAATTAAAAAATGTAACCATTGATACCAATAACTCATATTCCATCAATGAGAATTTAGAGTATGCAATTCCGGTATCTGCTATATCTCAGCTTTCTCAAGGAGAGTTTGTAGGGGTGGTTGCCGATAATTTCGGAGAAGAAATTAACAGAAAGATTTTCAGAGGGAAAATAAAAGTAGAGAAGCGTACTGATCAGATAAAGAAGGAGATCCCAACAATTATAGAAGGAGAAATGATCAATGAGGTTTTAAACGGAAATTTTGAAAGAATTGTAAAAGAGGTAGATATTCTTATTGAAAACGAATTATACAGAATTTCCCAGGAGGAAGAAGCTGATATGGGCACTGAGCCATCATCACAGGTGGAAACTCAATAGAATTGATTTTTAGTAATTGAGAAAATGTAAAATGATGTAACTTCTTATGTATAGAGTACTTAGTAAAAGAAATAGGATGCTTCCTGTATGTTTTATTTTCTTTATAATATTTCCTTATCAAAGATTAAAATCACAAAAGATGATACCGCCGGTGGATTCCTATAGCAAAATTGTGTCATCCAATTATGGTTATAGAAAACATCCTATTGATAGAATACTTAAAAAACATCAGGGTGTTGATTTTTCTGTACCTACAGGAACTGCTGTATTTTCTACCTATTACGGTATTGTATTAAGCTCAAAGTATGAAAGAGGATATGGAAATACCATCTTAATTGATAACCAGGGAGGCTTTAGAACCAGATATGGACATTTAATGTCCTTATTTGTTGGAAAGGGTGAATATGTAACACCCGGACAGTTGATAGGATTAAGTGGAAATACAGGACATTCTACGGGTCCTCATCTACATTATGAAATAATAGTTGAAGGTAAAAGAATTGACCCTCTATTGTTTCTGAATATTATGTGTAAAAATAGTTTATAAAATATGTTTGCAAATCTGGACAAAAAAAAGAAGATCATTATTGGAGTCGTTTTCGTGGCTGCTTTAGGTATTCTTACTTTGATTATGAGTCTGATACTGTTCCCAAAAATGAAGGAGTCAGATGACAAGTTGATTGTAACTCCTAATGTTGATGAGAAACAGCTTGAAGAAAAATCAAAATTAGAAATTTATAATCAGGATGAGAGGGATTTAAAGAAGTACTTTTCAAAAGATGGAAAGTACGGCATAGATACAGAGCTTCCTGAAGATGAAAAATTATTGCAGGAACAGCTTCAGAACTTTGATAGCAGAACTGAAGAAAATAATTATGCCAAAAGGCAGGAACGTTATATGAAGGCTTTATCTACTATTTCTTCACAGGAAAGAAGTTATCCTTCCGGTTCTGGTAATAGTTCCGGTTATGATCTTGGTTCTGAAAGTAGTCTGAACAAAATATTTGAGCTTCAGGATAAGATCCGTTCAGGATTAACGGAAGGAGCGGCCTCTCGTAATTCTCCGGATTCAGAGGATACTTTAAAAACCAGGGAAAGTAAAAAGGATTTAATTAAAAATGAAGCTCGTAATCAAAAGAATTTTTTCCAGGGAACAACAGGAGGAAGTAATAAGAAGATTTTACAGCTGATTCCTTCAGAAACTATAGAACAGAAGAGAATATTAGATAAAAATATTATTCCTATCAGAATAAAAGAAGATATGAGGCTTTCAGATATGCCGGGTGGGCTGGTAATTCCTAAGAATACAATTGTTTATGGAAGGATATCTCTAAAGGAAGACCGGATCAGTATTGATATTGAAAGTTATAAAAAAGATAATGTGCTGTATCTGTTAAACTTTAGAGTTTATGACTACGATGGAAGAGAAGGTATTCATATGAATAATCATTCCTGGCTGAAAATTCCATCCACAGTATCGCAGGATGTCTTTGATTATGCCATTCAAAGAGGAACAAATGCCGGCGGTTCTGTTTTGGGTGGAGGTACCAATACCGGGATAGATTTAAAAGAGGCCAGAAACCTTGCCATTTTATCAGCAGGAAAAGAAATAAGCAAAGAAGTATTTGAGAAAAAGAGAGTGTTTTTACCTAAAAAATACCAATTGTGGATCAATATAAAGTCCTCCAATAATGGCTCTGGTTTTAATTAGAATACTCTTATTGAGAAGTGAAGTAAAATGGTTTAATAATTATTTCCTAAGATTATGAAAGATATAGATATCAAAACAACTTTTAACATATTGGCAGTAGACGATGATTTGTTAATTAGTAAAAAAGGAGATGTTGGCTTGGTTTATAAGGTTATGCTTCCTCAGATATATTCGCTTGATAGCGAGCAGATTGAGCAGATTAGCGTTATTTTTGATAAAGTAATCAGATCTTTACCGGCCGGAACAATCTTGCAAAAACAGGATTTGTTTTTTGTAGACTCTATCAAAGAGCATGTATCAGACAGCCCTAATTTTTTAGCAGCAAGTGATAATAGGTTTTTCCATGAAAAGCCGACAATGAGTCATGAGTGTTATATCACTATAATAAAGGACTCCAAAAGTAAAGTAAGTATACTTAATAATTCCAGCCAATATAATAAATATCTAGATGGAATAGATGATTTTATCAAGGCTGTAGAATCGAGTCTTTCATTTTTAACGAAAGAAAGCTTTTTTACCGTAGAAAGGTTGAAAAATCAACAGATTATTACTCTTTTAGGAAAATATTTGTCTCTTTCGAAAGAAGGGGAGACTAACCTGAGAGATATGTTCTTTGATAAGAACTTACAGATAGGAAATAAATTTGCAGAATTGTATACCATATCTTCTAATAATCAACTTCCTATTACCATTAATAGTACAATAAAAAGTATTGAATATTCTACACCCAAGACTGATTTTAGAATTCCTTTTATACAGCCGGTATCTACAGGGCTGGATGTAAACCATATCTACAATCAGGTGATTTTTATTGAGGATTCAGAAAAAGTTTTTTCTTCCCTTAAGACCAAGATGAATCAATTTAAAAGTATGGCGATACTTTCAAGAGAAAATCAGGTTACTTATTCTCAGATGGAAGATCTTGTAGAAGATGTATTGGAAAGGGAGTTAACGTTTGTTTATCAGCATTTTAGCGTAATTGTCTGGAATGTTTCACAAAAGAAATTGGAAAATGATGTCAACTTATTGGAAAATGCTTTCAGGGATTTGGGAATTACGCCTTATCAGGTGAAGTATGCTCTCAATGAATTATATATGAACAATTGCCCTGGGGCATCTGCTTATATTTCAGAGAATCATAAATTTATTGGTATCTCCGAGCAAACCTCTTCATTACTGAATTTTGAGTCCTATTACGAGAGCAATAAAGATGGAATTCTTTTCTGTGACCGTAAAAACGAATCTCCTTTACGTCTTGATTTATGGGACGAGCCTGTTAAAAAAGGAATCATCGTGAACAGAAACAGATTAATTTTCGGGCCTTCAGGAACCGGGAAATCATTTTTGATCAATCATATTGCGAGTCAGTATTATGAGCAGGGTCATCATATTGTAATGATAGATATTGGAAACTCTTATAAAAAGCTATGCGAACTGGTAGAAGGGGTTTACTTTACGTATGACTTAAACTCTCCTCTACAGTTTAATCCTTTCTATTACTATGATGAAGATGAAATTAACATAGATAAGAAAACCTTTCTCCTTTCATTGATCTTTTTCTTATGGAAAGGAGAAGAGGGAGCTTCAAGAGAAGAAAAACAAATATTGTCCACCTATCTTGACCTTTATTACGAGCATATCATTCATAATGATATTTTTCCTTCCATGTCTACTTTCTATGAGTTTATATCGGAAAATTCGGCTGTTGAAGAAGAATCAAGTTATTTTGACAAGGTCAGCTTTAAACTCTCCCTTAGAGATTTTTACGACGGGCATTATAAAGATATACTCAATGCAACAGAACCTGCCAACCTGATTCATGAGCGTTTTATCGTATTCGAAATGGACAATATCAAAGATCATCCTACATTGTTTCCTTTGGTTACCATGTTGTGTATTAATCTGGTGATGACTAAGATTCAGAAGATTCCCGGAGTGAAAAAATCAATATTTATAGACGAGTGCTGGAAGCCTATTTCCAAAGGAGAGATGGCGGAGTTTATCAAGTATTTGTATAAAACCGTTCGTAAGTTTTATGGAGAAGTTGCTATTGCTACCCAGGATCTGGAAGATATTTTAGATACTGCTGCCGGGCCTGCTATGGTGAATAATACAGATACTCTGATTATGCTTTCTCATAAAAAGAAAATGGCATCTAAAGATAAGTTTTCCAAATATTTATCATTGAGTGAAGCTGATCTTCAAAAACTTTATTCTACAGACAAAGGAGAGGTGTATGTTAAAGTAGGAAGTATGTCTAATGTATATAAAGTAAAAGTATCTCCTGAAAGATATGCTTGCTATTCTTCCAATGCTGATGAAAATAAAGTAATCAGGGGTATATATGAAGCTAAAGGAAACATGTCTGTGGCCATTAACGATTTTATTGATTTAAATTCTCAAAAGAAATGAAAAAACACATTATATTATTTATTCTATTTTTTATCTGTTCTCAGGGATCTTTCGCCCAGGAAATATTGGAACCCTTATCTCAGCGCCAGTCCATTGACGTTTCGGATGTGAAGACAACCCACATTATTTTTGATGAAAAAATAAAGTATGTGGATGTAGGATCTACTTATTTCGTTGCAGATACCATTGGTAATATGCTCAAATTAAAGCATACGGGTGAAGAGCTGGAGGACTTAAAGAGCCAGCAGGCGAATCTTACCGTGATTAATGGCAAAGGAAGCTATTATTCTATTGATATGGACTATAACAGAAATCCGGATATAACAACCTATAAGGCGATTGAAACCATTACTACGATAGATTATTTTGCAAAGGAGAGTATCTATAAAATTGAAAAGGAAGAAAGGACAGCACAAGATCTTCAGGAATTGTGTATGCTATCTGAAAGTGCTCCTTCTACCGTAAAAATTAAAGATAATAATGATGGATTGAACCTGACTTTAAACGGAATCTATTACAGAAACTTTCAGAATAAAATTGTCTTACGCGTAGAAATTTATAATACCTCTAAAATCACTCTGGATATAGACCAGATTCTTTTCAGATCAAAACTTAAGAATAATAATGCTGCAAAAAAAGATTATGTCTATCAGGAGAGAATACTGACCCCCGTAAAAACCTGTGGCGAGCAGCGAAATATTAGACTGGGTGAAACAAGGGTTATTACCTTCATCTTCGACAAATTCACATTAAACGAAGATGAGATATTGAGTCTTGAAGTAGGTGAATATGCCGGAGGAAGAAGTGTCAATATCCGTATTCCCAGAAAGAAACTTTTATTTCCGGAATACATATAAACCTATTTAACATATTCAGTTATGAAATATCTGATTCTGCTATTGCTGTTTTTTTCACTGCAATATAAAGGACAGCTGCCCTACATTGATCCCATAGGTTTAGTGGAAAGAATTTTAGAGAACAATGCCACTAATGATTATGAAAAAGCTACCAAAAAAAGCCTGGATGAGCTGGGGCAGATTGCGGCTGTCAATGAAGCCGAAAATGCAGCGAGGACTACTGTTTCTAAAAAGAACCTTATCAACTTTGCGAAGTACTCCAACGTTTGTAATCCTTATTTTAATCCTGTTAAAAAAAGCAAGTGCAGAAAGAAACTGGAATATATTAAAGCTGCGAATAGCATATTGGAAAATGCATTTATAGCAGGGGTAGGGATAAACATTAACCGCGGGAACAGAGAAAAGCTGGATGCAGGATTTATGAATACGTTAAATTTTCTGATTCAGGAATTGGAAGACATGAAGTATAAGGCGGAACAAAGTAATCTATTCTACAAATTAGGCCTCATACCCAAGTAGCATCAATATTTATCCATATATAATAAGTTTTAATAATACAGTATTATGAAAGCATTACCATTTTTGTTTTTTTTAACATTTCAGCTATTTTCAGCTCAGTTTGTACATGTTGCTATTCATTTGAATAATACCGATTCAGATACAAGGAAAAAGCTTGCAGAAATTCTTTTACATACGGGTGCAAGAGCTATACAACTAAAGCTTCAAAATGATTACCTGGAAGAAATGATTAAGAATGATGAAGAATTTTTAGAAAGGAATTATAAAAAGTCAGATAAATTTGATAAGCAAAATGGCTTTATTGCTAATTCTATAAAGTCCGGGGCTTTAGGTGTAGGGCCGGTTATATTAAATAAGTTTAAAAAACTTCCTTATATAACCAATGTTAAGAATGATTATTTACAATCTCTGGCACTGGATAAATTAGTACTTCTTTCTCTCCAGAATGTTGATGCCTCTAAAATAAAGGCGTCTGAAAGACAGGAAATTTATAGAATCCGCGATCAGCTGGTAAGGGTATATTCTAAAAATGATAAGGAAGTTTTTGGTGTGATGGCTTTGCCTGCTTTAGCATTTCTCATACAAAGCAATCCGGGGCTCATCAAATTGATCAAGAACCTTGAAATTATATTTTAGTTTTTCTATACCATTTTGTTTGTACAACAATGATAAATCTATTTCAATATGTATAAGTTTCTGATAGTACTGTTAGTATTTACTTCCATAAAAGCTTATTCTCAACCTTTTGCCAATAACCCTGTTGGCCCAATTTCGGATGTTCCATCGAATCTTGGATCAGTTGCAATTATTGTAGAAAAACATTTGTTGAAGGGAAGAGAAGAAACAACGGAGAAAAGAACTCAGAATTTTTTAAAAGAGTATAGAAAAAGGCTTCAATATTATGGTGGTTTTTTCTGGCTGTCTACGGTAAATAATATTATCAATAATGTTAAAGACAGATCCCGTCAACTCAGACAGGATAATGAAAAGCTTTCTTTCCTGTATTATTCTAAAAAGAAAGAGAACAGAGTCTATTTGCTTTCAGCAGACAGCCAGATTGAGAATATGTCTTCCCATTTTTTAAATGGTGAAAAAGCTGCCATTCTGGGAGAAAAATTTAATCTGTATGAAGACCTGAGAGTATCGCTGTCTGCGATTAACCGGAAGCTTGATCGGGTAGAAGAAAATATCAAAGAGAGTACGCTGAAGAGGAAATTTGTGCAGCAGTTTGCTAAATAATGAATGTAAAATTTTAAAAGTCATGAATATACTATATATCAGATCATTTAGTGTTAAGGTATTTTTCGTAGGGGCATTATTATTATCTATGCTTCCCAAAGCTCAAATTGTAATTAATGTCACTATACCCTGGACAGCTAATGATATCCTGTCAAAGAAATATTACAAGGATATGGCCTCATCACATAGAAAGCTAAATTTGGTGTATGCCATAGGAAAAACAGTTCTTATGAAAAGAACAAAAGATATTTATATAGAGCCTAATCAGGAGCTTACCCGTATATCATCCGGTTTAACTTCAAAAAAAGGCGATATTTTGAAATTTGTATCCGCAACAAGTTATGATTATATAAAGTATAAATATCCGATAGTACCTGTTTCCCCGCTTTCAAGTGGTAAAGTTTCAAATCTTTTGGTAAGAAGAAGATTCTCAAAGAAATTTGATTCTGAGAAAGAAAACATCACCAATTATCTGGATGCTGCCAACTATATTCCTGAGGGAGAACGGCTGCGCTTAATTCAGCAGGCATTAGATAAAGTAATTAGAGTAACACTGGAAGATGAAACATATTAAATCAATATTCACACTCTTGCTTTTTTTTAGCTTTGATTTTTTTTATACACAAACCTGGGCTTTTGATATTAATGATTATACCGTTGCAGGAACCAAAGCCTTAATTATTGCAGGTTTAGGAGCAGAAATTTATCTAAAGGACGAGCAAAATAAGTTGTTTGAAAAGCTTACCAAGCTGGAAAAAGAGATTGATAACAAAAAAACTATTAAAAGCGTAAATAGCCTTGTCCTTGCTTCCACTTCTCTTATTATGATTGAAGATACCAAAAAAGATATAAGAAATATCAGAAATGTTATTAATATCATAAAATACAATCCATTGTTTATTAAACATTCACTGGGAAAGAAATCTGAGGATCTGGCCATTGAAAACAGATACTTAGATGAAGCCCAATCAGACTATTACAGATATTTGGCATCAGGAATTCTTTCCGGAGGGCTGGGGCATGTTTATATAGTCTTGGGAAAGCTTTTAACAAGGATTTTGAAAATCAGGGCTACTGTTTTGTCTATAAAGAAAGATCTGCAATCCATATCGGTAATCAATAAAGTCTTAATTAAATAGTAATAGAAGGATTAGCAAAATGCAAAAATTAATGATGTTTAAAAATACAAAGTAAATGACAATACAAGAAATTTTAAATCAATATAGGTCAATTCTTCAAACCAGATTTGATCTGTTTATTAACGAGTCGAGACCGTATGTTCTTCTCATTGCCGTTACATTTACTTTTGTTTTTGTAGGGTATAAAGTAATGAAAGCAATGTCTGATCCGGATGAAAAAATTGGTCGCGATGCTCTTTTAAGGCCCATTCTTACTCTTATGGCTATTACATTATACATTCCTTTGGTAAAATTACTATTATTTGATACAGTAGATATTTTATCAGAGATAGTAAAACACGGTGCCTATAAAGTGACAGGACGAAGCCCCGCAGATTTTGAGGAGGCGTTTCAAAGGGGGATTACCCATGTGCAGGGAACAGGAGCAGATGGAAATGGAGTGTATGATCTACTGCAGATTAATCCTTTTTTAGAACTTTTCCACATCATTATTTATTTTGTTGCTTCTGTTGTTGGGGGATATGTATTAATGAGACAATTATTGATGATATTTATCTATTATATTTTGGGAATGTTTGTTTTACCGTTTTCACTCATTGTATCTAATGAAAAAATTCTGATGTCATGGTTCTTTGGATTCTTATCTATACTGCTATGGGAACCCATATTAACAATTATGAAAGTAATTATCGTTCTTTTACCTGTTGGAAATACAGAATTTACGAATGTTCTTCTTTCTATTGCTTTCCAGGTTATTATGATACTTATGATATTAAAAGTTCCGCAATTTGCTAATCTATTGGTAGATCCTGAATCAGGTAATAAATTTAGTAATAGAGCCGGTTCTGTTCTAAGAGGTTTACCTGGAAAAGCCTATAGTAAATTGAGGGGGAAATAGTAAATCCTTCGGATTGGTATTTAATTAAATAACTTGTCAACCTATTTTAGGACTAGTCATTTCTTTAATTAATACTCGAGATTAATGATTAAAAAAGGTTTTTTTTATTGCTAACCCTTCGACAGGCTCAGGGTGACAAGTCGAATGCCAACCGAAATTTTTAAGCGTTGTCAGGTTGAGCCTGTCGAAGCTATTATTATATAACAATTCAAAAACACAACTCTGAGATGACAGAGAACACTTTTAAAAATAATTCCTGCGAAATATTATACTCACTGATGCAATCCAGGCTTTCAAAAACCCAGATGGATTGGATGAAAACAGCTATGCTATTTGAAAATGAGACCCTTTTCTTTAAGAACTTCGGAATGATTTCAAGAATGATTTCATCCGTATCGCCAGAATGGAGCTCATCTGAAAAAATTAACCTTGAACAACTGTATCCGGACCTTACCTCCGGCCAATGGAACCTTCAGCAGTTATGCCGATGTTTACTGATGAGTTATATTCCTGAAGATCAGAATGTAGCTGTAATAAAAAGACTAACACAGTCAGCAGACATCAGTGAACTTATTAGTATTTACAAAGGAATTTTCTTTCTTGAAAATGCTTGTGAGTTTGTTCCTCTCATTGAAGAAGGTATCAGAACCAATATCACCTCTGTTTTTGATGCCATAGCTCTTTTAAATCCCTTTGCAGCCAAATACCTGCCTTTGGATTCCTGGAATCAGTTGGTTCTTAAAGCTCTTTTCATGGAACGCCCGCTCTATCTGATCACCAATCTGGATCTGCGCAAAAATGAAAAGCTGGTTTTCATCGCCACGGATTATATTCATGAAAGATGGTCTGCAGAAAGAACAGTATCTCCAGAAATCTGGCGATTGATGGACGGATTTGTAAATAAAGTGGTAACAGCATATCTATTGAAAGTTATTGAATCTGGTGACCAACTGTCAAAGCACGCAGCCATCATCGTGCTTAGAGAAAATGCTTCCAACACCTGCAATAATATATTAAGACCTATAAATACTACTTTGTGGAACTATATCGGCGAACAATATTACATCCAAAATAAAGAAAGATAAAGATGTATCAAATAATGAGTGTTGTTGATCTCAAAATAACAGGTATTTTAAACTAATAGATAGAAGGTTTAGATTTTGACAGTAAAATATTAAATATATTTCTTATTAGTTTCTAGGGGTCTCAATTTTTTCTTCAGGATTGGATAGCATATAAATATTTAGCTTCCTATTGGGAGACAAAATTATCCAAAGTGGCTTTGGCTGCTTCCTTTGCAAAAACATAAATTCTTTTCAGTAGATATGAAAAGAATTTATGTTTTTGTAAACAATATATTTTCAGGTTTTCCTGATTTGATATTTAACACGGATTGATGTTTGAAATTAGCAAATAGCCTGTATAAATCCATTCAAATTATGGGTATGGGTGATATGTCTTTTATTGCTATGGGCTTTCAAATAGGTGAGCATACTCTTCCAAAATTCTTTCTTTTCAAGCCACATTCCGGAACTATTTTTTCCTCATGATTTTTACCTACGGCTAAATAAATAGTCTTGTTAAGGGCTTTTGAGTTCTCCTCAACTTTGAAGTACAAACATCAGGATATACCTCGTCTAGCATTCGGTATTCAATATCGTTTATATTTCTTTAGCAGATGCTTTTTAGTTCTGCCTGTTTTCAGATCATACAAAGTGCTGTTCAGGCAGCTGGAATAATTGGGTATGAAAAGAGAAAGATGGGCTTTTGCCCATCTTTCATTGTACACTTAAATACTAATAATAAGCTATATCCTCAATAGTTTCCTGGCTTATTCCGATTTAGATAACTTAAAGCTTAAAATGATGAAATTTAGTATTATGAATAATGGGATAATATTAAAAATCGGAAATTGCCCAGGCAGATATAGTTTTTTGCACTCAAAGATCTTCTTCTAACTTTTATTGATTTTCATTATTAGTAGAGTATACATAAACAATTTAATGTTTAACAAAAGTATTGAAATAGCTTAAGTAATGAGAAATATAAGTTGTAGATATTAAACCACATCAATGAAGTTATAGATTACCATATGACGTAGTTTTTGATTTTTAGGGTAGAATAAAAAGCAAAAAGATGAGCTCAATGAGCCCATCTTAATCCTGTATCATCGTAAAAATACAGGTAGCTAAATAGAATGAATGTTTAATGAATTCTTATGTAAAGCGTGTCAATAAGAATAGTTATAAGCAAAATAACTTTTAATATTATTTCTTTTTATGAAGCAAAGCTATACAATTATATCGCTTAAAAGGGTATCTGAACTGTAGTTATTTAATGACGCATCTGACATTTTTAATTGTGATTATTAAGGATTTAGAATAGTAAAAAGCCCTGTTTTTAAAGTTTAAAGCTGGGCTTTTCCAAAATAAAGTTATTTTTATTCAATAAAGCTTTTATTGGGATAATTAAGACACAGCTGAAGTTGCTTCTTGCGCGGTTGATTCTCCTGATTAGCCACAATATGCGGAAAGAAATAAATGATATCAATGTATTGTTCTTTGCTAAGATGCATCGTATTGACCAGAAATTTTTGCATATATCTCGTATAGGAATCGAATAGCAGTGTTCCTTCTAATGTTAGCCCTACTGCAGTAAGAACAGCTTTGGGATGCTTAAAGAATTATGTAGCATCGTTTTTAAAATAGATACAATATTTTAACTATTTTTTATGAGCTTGATTTCGGTCTCCCAATCTTACCAGATCAACGGTGTTTTTAATATTCAGTTTTTTATAAACTCTTGCTTTATACGTACTCACAGTGGAAAGATGAAGGTTCAGCTCATTCGATATTTCAATATTCCCATACCCTTTAGCCAGCAGATCAAATATTTCCTTTTCTCTTTCGGATAAAGTTTCCAGCGGATTAATGGGAGTCTCTTTTTTAGCTGAAGAAACCAGTTTTTTTACAATATCCGGAGAGTAGTACGTTCCGGTTTCAAAGATCTGCTGGACAGCCTCCAGGATATTGTTTTCATCCGATAGTTTATTAATATATCCATCAGCTCCCTCAATGATATACTGTGCGGCAATATCATTGTCATATACTGAAAAAACAAGAATTTTGAGATTGGGCTGTATTATTTTTATTTCACCAATCATACCCAAATATTTACTTTCCGGCATATTGATATCTAAGATGAGCAGGTCAAACGACTCTGCGTATAGTTTTTCTGTGAGTTCAGTATAGGATTCTGCACAGGAAATTATTACATCTTTGTAGTGAGATTCCAGAATTAGGGTAGTACCTAATCTTACCACGAAGTGATCATCTGCAATAATAATTTTTTTAATCATATTTCTTTTTAATTTTAATGGACACAACAGTTCCCTTAGGGGTATTATTTTTAAATTCAATTTTACCATTGATCATCATGAGTAGCTGAAGAATAAGATGTAATCCTAAACTGTATTTTTGTAAAACCAGTTTTTCATTTTCAATATTATCCTGAAGTTTTTCATAATAGGTCATTTGTTCCTTGCTCATTCCTTTCCCCGTATCTTTTACTTCCAGGAAAAAGGTTCTGCTGTCTTCACTAGTAGAAATCTCTATGATCCCATTGGTGGTATTTTTAATCGCATTGTCTATGAGATTATGGATGATAACAGCAATTACATTCTGATTGTTTTTTGAGTACGTAGGATCTTTAATATTGTTGATAATAAGCGTGTTCTGCTCTTTGGCAGCGACCTCAAAAAGAGCTTTTTTAGCTTCCACAACTTCGTAGACATTATATTTCTCATTTTTTTCAGAAATGTTATAAATTTCAGCGTATTCCTTTAAAGTTTTCACGAAATTGTAAAACTCCACAGAAGACTTGTAGAAACTCTCGAAATATTTCTTTTGTATGTAACGGTCATGTTCGTCTGTTTCATACAACTTTTGGGCTGTAATGGATAAGTACTTTATAGGAGTAATAATATCATGACTTATCGTCTCCAATAGCTTTTTCTGCTGCACACTCTCTTTTCGGAGCTGTTCCTTGGTATATTCCAGTTTTGAAACTGTTTTTGATAGTTTTCGGGTTCTTATTGCAATAATTTCTTCAAGTTCCTTCTTTTTTAATTTTTGTCTTTTTAGTCTGAATTTTATTAATTTTAAAATGAGGATTGATATAATAAATAGGATAAAAAGCTTAAAGATGAGTACCTGATAAAACAAGTGTTTTACATTGATATCAAGTGTTTTATAGATGTATTTTCCCCTCGGAGAAGTCAATACCCTCACCATAAGCTGATATTGGCCCGGCTCCAGGTTGGAGATGTAATATTTGCCATCACTGCCTACCCTTTCCCATTTTTCATTCTTAGAACCTTTCAGCTTTCCTTCGATAACCAGATTAACTCTGTTAGCATAATAAGGAACATCTATTAAAATGACCGCTTTATAAAAATTGTTTTCCAGATTAATATTCTGTCCTTGTATATTGCTTTTGCAATCATAGAATATAACCCGTTCCAAAAAGAAGTTTTTAGGGTAATAGCTTCTTATTTTTTCAGGATCAAAAAATACAAGACCTTTGATAGAAGGGAATACAAAATTTCCATTTGGAAGAGCTGCAGCACTGGGAGAACATCCTCCATTGAACTCATTGGTATTAAAACCGTCTTCTTTGCTGTACCGGTAATAGCTAGGTAAAGTTTTTTTGTTTCCAGAATATTGCAGCAGACTGCTTTTTAGCACCTTGAATAATCCATTATTGGTGCTGATCCAGAGAAACCCTTTTTTGTCTTCAAGAATGGTATGTGAAAATGAAAGATATCCATTTTCATCTTCGGGCATTTTGATAAGTTGGCCTTTTTTATATAAAAAGAACCCATTTCCCTGGGTCATGATCCAGACATTTCCATCCTCAGTTTTTGTAATTTCTCTTACATGTAATGAAGCGGCTGATATTTTTTTAGGACTAAAAGAGGGTCCTTCTATTGAATATAAAGCATCTCTGGTTCCTACCAGCCATTTATCATGGTCATATTCATGAACAGTGGTTACAATATTAGGAATGGAAAACTGTAAAAAAGGATTTTTAAAGCCGGAATCTTTATAAAAGGAAAGAGAAGATTTTAAAATAGGTTTGTGAAATGTTACAATAAAATAATTTCTCAGTTTCCAGGCATGAGAGGGCTCATTTTTAAAAGCAAGATTTTCTTTTTTAGAATAATTAGACTTTTTAAAAAAGCGTAATAAGCCGGATTCCCGCTGGACAAGAATATTCTGTTGATTATCATACAGTAAAAAAAAATGATTGGTTGTGTTAAAGTGATATTGTTTTACCAGTCCGTTTTCATTGTATACATCACCTGATGAAGTAATTACTTTATCATTTTCAAAGGGAAGTATTGAGTGAAAGATATTTTCATAAGATTTATCTGATTTGTTGGATACATGAAAATTGTTGAATTTTATCACATTTAATCCATCAGATAATGTACCAAGGTAAAGCTTATTGTTAGCTTCATCATGATAGATGGAAGATAAGGAATTTTTATTAAGATCATAATCTGCTAATTTTTTTAAGCTAAAGCTATTGTTCTCATAATGTATTCTATACAATTCATGATTCTGGATAATAAAAGATTGGTTGTTTATCTGGCTCCAGTATACTTTTATATCATTCTTAAAAAATACTTCAGGTGCATCCATATAAGTTATTTGGAATGGAGAAATTTTAATTATTTTTTTTAAAGATCTGGAAATGATAAAAATATTCTGGTCAAAACAAAATGTATCTGAGATATAGCGTTTACGCAGGTTTTTCAGCGTTTTAATTTTGTGGTTTTTGTATTGTATTGTTCCATCGTGCAACAGATGATAATAGTTTTCCTTATCAAAATAAACAAAGAAATCTGTATTTTCAAATGGCTCTGGTATTGCATTCTTGGTGAAAATAAAGTTCGATCTGCTTTCACGTAATACTCTTTGCAGGCAGCCTAATTTATGACTTAGAATACTTACATTTCTTTTAGATATTAATGCGATATTTTCATTATATGCTGTTGTATTGTAAATAGTGTCTTTCTTAGCGTTTCCCAAAAAAGAAGTAAATCTGTTATTCTTAAATTTGAGATGATTATAGGTGACAAAATTATTTCCGTCATAACGTACCAAACCATTTTCTGTACTGATCCAGATGAATCCGTACTTATCCTTGATAATATCCTTCACACTGTTCTGAGGAAGTCCTTTATCTGTATCATACCATACCGATGCGGGCTGCTGGCAATAATACAATTGTATATTTATGAAAAATATAAATATAATTTTATTATAAAACATTTTTAATACTTGTAATTATAAGGTATTCCTGGTGTAGAATTATAAAATTCAGCAAATTTTAAAAGCTAACAGAAGCGCTGAGTGTCATTTTAAAACTACATGCTTTTAAATTTAAAAAGATGATTTTATCAATTTATAAAGGCTTTTAGACTAAACTGTAGATGCTAATTAAATACTTCCTGAACTTTGTATTCTGTGATAAATCCAGAGCTTATTTGTTTTAATATTCTGTTGGGTTGTTTTTTTGATATTAATGATAAAATAAATAACATTTGTTGTATTTATGGTAAAATAAAATCAATGATGTCAGACGAAAATAAATAGCCTATTTTTACATTTTAAAAGCCGTCTGGAATTTTTAAAGATAGTATCAGAAATATCACAGGCAGAAAGAAATTTCTGATTTTTAACTGTAACTGTTTGAAACAGAATAATAAGGATGATGAATCATCAATAAACAAAAAATAGACTTAGAATCTATTTTGTTTTTTTCGCGGATTGTGTATTCTGCTAAAGAAAATTTTAATTGTTGGATTATCAGAGTCCTGAATTTATTTTTTCCTTGTTGTAAGTTTGTTCAATGTTGGATTTAGAATTTCCTGCTAAAGATAAAATAGTTAAAGATGTATTGTCTAGTTTTTTAATCAGTAGTTTGTCAATATCACTTGAAACCTGTCTTATACCTTCAGTGTGATACCATAAAAATAATGTATCGTGAGAAACTTCCCATTGTTCATACAGTAATGTGTTCATATTTATTGATCTTGCAACACCATTTTCATGAAGTTCAATACCTTGCTTTTCGTTTTCTTGCCCCGGAATAGCTTGAATCCATTTTCCTACAAGTTCAGTCATCCGGACATTGTTGTCTGATACAGACTCCGGATTTACTTCTGTAGTTTCTTTTTGAGTACATGCTGTCAAAATACCAAGGATCATTAGTGAAAGTGCCTTTTGCATTATAATTCTACGTTTTTTATGTATCTGTAAGTTTTTGATATTTATATTGTTATATGTAAAGCTGTTATCTGTAATCACTAACTGAGTATCTAGGTAAAGAATGATCCTGTTAAAGTAGCTGCGATGTAAATGAGAAGTTGAATTCTCCTAAAAATTGATAGTAACTCTCTATTATTGGTGTCACTATAATGTCAATACATATTATCCGCAAAAGTACATAAATGTTCCTTATATGAGTTTTCCTAATCTGTAGTTATAAAACTACATAAAATACAATTTAAATTGTCATTTATTAATATGTCTTATAATTTTTCATTTATATTTCACGTTTTACAGAATTATGTAGTTTTAAAACTACATACATAAGATGCAATACTACATATATGGTAATTTATTTTTACACAGTAAGCTTATTTTTTTAGTTTACTCTGTTTTAAATTTGCACTATCAAAATGAATGAGTTTAATTCTTGAAAACAAGAGAACCATTAATTCAGTAATAAAAATGCAAATAGAAGAAAAATAAAATATATTTAAACTCTCAAAAAATAGTAACAAAAGCCATCCGTAGAACACTACATCTATCTAAAATTATATGGCCTTTATAAAGATTTTAATTCCACTTTTTTGTTTATTCTTAAACAAAAAATCTCATTTTTTCTTATTCTATTTCAATGTAAAGGTTTTATCAGTTTTGTGCTGGTATTGGCCAAGTACAATTGGATTTACTTACTAGTTCTATATTTTTCACTTCAAAAGTTTAAACACTAAAATTAAAGCAATGAAAAAAAATTTAACAACTTTATTAACAGCAGCCCTATTGGTAGCTTCTTCTGGCATTTTTGCACAGACAGCAGGTGTAGGGATTAATACTACAACACCTAATTCCACATTGGATGTCAATGGAAAACTAGGAAATACTGATATTGACGGACTTCAGGCACCAAGACTTACCCGCGCGCAGCTTTCTGCTAAAGGAGATGCTCTTTACGGAACCAATCAAAAAGGAGCATTGATATATATTACAGATATTTCAGATGGTGATAATACAGGAACCAGACTTAATATCGACAGCATTGGATATTACTATTTTGATGGTACAGTATGGCAAAAACTGACCAATACTAATATTTATAATGCAGATGGTACTCTTACCAATACCAGAACGGTTACCCAAAATGGAAATGATCTCAGATTCGTGAATGAACAAAAGACAACCATTAATAATAGTGCCGGTCTTGGTATAGTGCAGGATTCTGGTATAGGAACAAGATCTTCAATGGGGTTTTCCAATAATGGAAATTATTCTTTATTTATCTATTGTGATACCAATTCGGAAGCACAAATTTCAGCTACAGGAAACAGTACTGGACTTACTATTGGGACAGGTTCTACAAAAGCACCTACAGGTATTAGGTTTATTACTACCCCAGTTGCGGGAGATACTGGAAATACGCAAGTAAGTATTGAACCAGATGGAAACTCATTTTTTGTTAAAAATGTTGGTATTGGATATTCAACAACTACTTTTGCGGCAGGTGAGAAATTAAAAGTAAACGGAAGTATTAAAACTGCTACAGCCACTTATCCTGATTATGTATTTGAAGAATATTATACTGGGAAATCCTTACTGAATTCTAAATATAAATTTTTGAATATTTATGATACTGAAAAATTTATCAAAGAGAACAATCATTTACCTGGTGTAACTTCTATTAATGATTTAGCAAAAACGGAAAATGGGCTTTATTCATTTAATTTATCAGAACTTTCAACCCAGACCCTGGAGAAGGTAGAAGAACTTTATTTGCATGTTATAAAGCAGCAAGCACAGATTGACTCTCAAAGAAAACAAATTAATGAACTAATTAACCTGACCCAACAATTACAAAAGAAAACTAAGTCAAAAAAGCATTAGTAACAATTGTTATAATAACTTTACTATTCTGATAGAATACAGGATAAAAAAAACGGAATATCTATTCCGTTTTTTTTATCCTCAATATATTCTTCAGCAAGTTAAATATTGGGTGCTTATTTAGGTTTGTGTGTCTGGTTTTTATCTCCTAACCTTACCAGATCAACGGTGTTTTTAATATTCAGTTTTTTATAAACTCTTGCTTTATACGTACTCACAGTGGAAAGATGAAGGTTCAGCTCATTCGATATTTCAATATTCCCATACCCTTTAGCCAGCAGATCAAATATTTCCTTTTCTCTTTCGGATAAAGTTTCCAGCGGATTAATGGGAGTGTCTTTTTTAGCTGATAAAACCAGCTTTTTTACAATATCCTGAGAGTAATACGTTCCTGTTTCAAATATTTGCTGAACGGCTTCCAGGATATTGTTTTCATCCGATAGTTTATTAATATATCCATCAGCTCCCTCAATGATATACTGTACAGCAATATCATTGTCATATACTGAAAAAACAAGGATTTTGAGATTGGGCTGTATTATTTTTATTTCATCAATCATATTCAAATATTTGCTTTCCGGCATATTGATATCTAAGATGAGCAGGTCAAACGACTCTGCGCATAGTTTTTCTGTGAGTTCAGTATAGGATTCTGCACAGGAAATTGTTACATCTTTGTAGTGAGATTCCAGAATTAGGGTAGTACCTAATCTTACCACGAAGTGATCATCTGCAATAATAATTTTTCTAGTCATTTTTTTGTTTTTTTATTTTAATTGATATTATCGTTCCGTTGGGTGTATTATTTTTAAATTCAATTTTACCATTGATCATCATGAGTAGCTGAAGAATAAGATGTAATCCCAAACTGTATTTTTGTAAAACCAGTTTTTCATTTTCAATATTATCCTGAAGTTTTTCATAATAGGTCATTTGTTCCTTGCTCATTCCTTTCCCCGTATCTTTTACCTCCAGAAAGAAGTTCCTGTTGTCCTCACTAGTAGAAAGCTCTATGATTCCATTAGTGGTGTTTTTAACCGCATTGTCTATGAGATTATGGATGATAACAGCAATCACATTCTGATTGTTTTTTGAGTAAGTAGGATCTTTAATATTGTTGATAATAAGCGTGTTCTGCTCTTTGGCAGCGACCTCAAAAAGAGCTTTTTTAGCTTCTACTACCTCATAAATATTATAAATTTCATTTTTTTCAGAAATGTTATAAATTTCAGCGTATTCCTTTAGGGTTTTCACAAAATTGTAAAACTCTACAGAGGATGTGTAGAAACTTTCGAAATATTTCTTTTGTATGTAATGGTCATGTTCGTCAGTTTCATAGAGCTTTCGGGCTGTGATGGATAAATACTTTATGGGAGTAATAATATCATGGCTTATTGTCTCCAATAGCTTTTTCTGCTGCACACTCTCTTTTCGGAGCTGTTCCTTGGTATATTCCAGTTTTGAAACTGTTTTTGATAGTTTCCGGGTTCTTATTGCAATAATTTCTTCAAGTTCCTTCTTTTTTAGTATTTGTCTTTTTAGTCTTATTTTAAAGAGTGTAAATAGAACAAAAGCCAATAGTAAAACAATAAAAAATTTGAAAATAAGAGTCTGGTAAAATAAGTATTTTACATTGATATTAATGGTTTTATAGATGTATTTCCCTAGTGGAGAAGTCAATACCCTCACCATAAGCTGATATTGTCCCGGCTCCAGGTTTGAGATGTAATATTTGCCTTTACTGCTTACCCTTTCCCATTTTTCATTCTTAGAACCTTTCAGTTTTGCTTCGATAACCAGATTAACTCTGTTAGCATAATAAGGAACATCTATTAAAATGACCGCTTTATAAAAATTGTTTTCCAGATTAATATTCTGTTCTTTTATACTGCTTTTGGAATCATAAAATACAGCCCGTTCCAAAAAGAAGTTTTTAGGGTAATAGCTTCTTATTTTTTCAGGATCAAAAAATACAAGACCTTTGATAGAAGGGAATACAAAATTTCCATTTGGAAGAACCGCAGCACCCGGAGAGCCTCCTCCATTAAACTCATTGGTATTAAAGCCGTCTTCTTTGCTGTACCGGTAATAGTGGGGAAAGGTTTTTCTGTCTTTAGAGTAGTGCAGCAGGTTATCTTTAAGTATCTTGAATAATCCATTATTGGTGCTGATCCAGAGAAACCCTTTTTTGTCTTCAAGAATGGTATGTGAAAATGAAAGATATCCGTTTTCATCTTCGGGCATTTTGATGAGCTTGCCTTTTTTGTATAGAAAGAACCCATTTCCCTGGGTCATGATCCAGACATTCCCATCCTCAGTTTTTGTAATTTCTCTTACATGTAATGAAGCAGCAGATATTTTTTTAGGACTAAAAGAGGGTCCTTCTATTGAATATAAAGCATCTCTGGTTCCTACCAGCCATTTATCATGGTCATATTCATGAACAGTGGTTACAATATTAGGAATGGAAAATTGTAAAAAAGGATTTTTAAAAGTAGAATCCTTATAGAAGATGAGTTTAGACCGTAATGAAGGTAGATGAAACACCATAATATAGTGATGGCTGATATTAAAAACATAAGGTGTTGTTTTTGTGAAATACAGAGATTCATTTTTTGAATAATTGGAATCTCTGAAAAAACGGAGCAATGAATTGCCGTTTTGGACAAGAATATTTTTTTTGCTGTCATAAAATAAAAAATATTTGCTTGTTGTAGTAAAATGATACTGTTTTACCAGCCCGTTTTCATTGTATACATCTCCTAATGAAGTAATTACTTTATCATTTTCAAAAGGAAGTATTGAATAAAAAATATTTTCATAAGATTTATTGGATCGGTTGGCTACATGGAAATTATTGAATTTTATCACATTCAGTCCGTCTGATAAAGTTCCCAGATATACTTTATTATTGATCTCATCATAATACACAGAAGCTAAAGAATTTTCATTAAGATTATAATGTATCATTTTTTTTAAACTGATTACATTGTTTTGATAGGAAACTTTGTACAAAGTATTATCATGAAGGATAAAACACTGATTGTTAATTTGGCTCCAGTATACTTTGACGTTATTATGGAAGAAAATCTCTGAAGTAGCCAGATAATCAACTTTTCCTGACGAAATTCTGATAATTTTTTTTAAGGCCTTTGAAATGATAAAAATATTTTGTCCAAAACAAAATGTATTGGCAATATAATGCTTGTGAAGTTCCTTTATGTGGACTATTTTTTTATCATTATACAGTATAGTTCCATTATTAAATAGATGATAGGAGTTCTTTTTATCAAAATAAATGAAGACGTCTTTATGATCTGTTTTTTCCTGAGTTCCATTTTTTACAAATAATCCATACAACTTGATTTCATGTAATGCTCTTTTTGTGTAATTGTTCTGATGATTTAAAGTGCTTACGTTTCTTTTGCTAAGTAAAACTATGTTTTCAGTATAAGCCGTAAAATTATAAATGGAATCTTTTTCAATATTTCCAAAAAATGCAGAAAACCTGTTGTTTTTAAGCTTAAGATGATTGTAGGTTACAAAATTATATCCATCATGGCGTACTAAGCCGTTTTCCGTACTCAGCCATATAAATCCGTATTTATCTTTAATGATATCTTTTACACTATTCTGGGGAAGGCCATTATCTGTGTCATACCATACAGAAGCGGCTTCTTGGCTATAACAAAGTTGTATCCATAATAGGAATAGCAATATGAATGCTTTAAAAGACATTGGTATAAATTAAAGTAGTTGATGCATTTGTGTTTACTCCGTTCAATTAATATAAATGTAGTAAAAATTATTCATTGTTTAAAGAATTAAATGACATTTATAAACTACATGCGGTTAGATTAAAAATGACAACGTTAGTAATCTATCTTTACAGTAATTATTTTATGTTTTGTCAATGTTATCAGATATTTGCAGTATGAATTTATTACTTTCTTTTAGTGATTTAAGTTAATCATTTATTCATGTAATTTTAAGTAAAATTTTAATTTTATTTCACTTATTTGTGATTTTAATTCGTTTGTTTAATTAAATAGCAAGTTTACATGATTAAATTTTGGGTTAAAATAAATTTATCCTAAAAAAAGAAAAGATGAACAATAAGTATATAAATATGAAGAAGAATGGATATGATTAAGATCGCAAAAAATTACATGTTGGACAGCACACACTACAGATACCAGACTGCATTTTTTGCATAAACTGGAAGTATAGGGATTAATATAATATTATTTCTAAAACATTCCATATAAACAGACTGTCACCTGTTAGAGATCTGCCGCTTATTACTGCTAAACTCCTATGGTTGCTGCCAGAAATGCAGAAAAGATTAAACCTGTTGATCCAAACGATTTTATTGTACACAAATTTGATAGTGTAGGATTGCTATATGGATGAGAAAATTTTCATCAGGACAAAATCTTACCAACCCGGTTTTTATGCAAAATTGAAGGGTACAATCCAAAGGATATAGTACATGAATTAAGATTTTTAATTACAGTTTCGAATGAGTAGCATAATACTTTCCGCCATTTGGTTTTAAGAATATATAGATAGGATATAAATAAGAATAGAAAATTTTAATAATTGAAGGTTAATGAAAATAAATAATAAAAAAAGAGTAAATCAATATATGACTTTTCAGTTAATTATATTGGCGTTGCTCTTATTGACTATTACTATTCACTTGTATTTGGGGTACAATTCTGTTTTAGTAATTTTACTCGTAATAGCATTACTGGTACTCACATATGGACGGTTAAAAAACCAGTTTATATTCGAATATGAGAATTCAGGACAGGTGATTTCCATTAAAAGTTATCGATGGTTTTCAGGTGGGAAAAAATATCAGGTCTTTGAAATGCCACAAAAAAAAATTGTAAGGATAGAAATAAAAGAAAGGACTTTTCGGAAATATTTAATAATTCTTTTTTCAAATTCTTCAGGCAGGATATTAAGAAGAAATATTGATATTACTTTTTGTAATGAGAATGAAACTCAGCAGCTTTTAGGAGATATATCCAACAATTTAGTAAAAGAAAAATCAGGAACTTACTTCTTATAAAAGTAAAAGACGTTGCTTTTTGAATACAGATAAATTTTAAAAATGGAAAATTTCAAAGATATTCATATTGGTGCTTTGGTATATGAGCATGTAAATGAACAAGATATTGATATGAGCAGAATTTGTAGATTCTTACATTCAACAGAAAATGAGATTCTGGAAATGTATTCTATGAAATCATTGGATGTGGATGTGCTTCTAAAATGGTCAAAACTATTGAGATATGACTTTTTTCGTCTCTATTCCACCCATTTAATCCTATACGCTCCGGTCTCCAGACACAATAGAAATGAAGTGAAATCAAAACTACCTCAGTTCCGGAAAAGTTTATATACAAAGGAAATTATAGACTATATACTGGAGCTCTTGAAAGATAAAAAGAAGACTCCTGTAGAAATCATCAATCAATACAGGATTCCCAAATCAACATTGAATAAATGGATAAGCAAGTACAGACAATAAATACAGGACCTGATTATAAAAGGATTTATCATGATTTTATAGAGTCTAAATGCCCGGATAAATTGAAATATGTAAAGCGATATCTATCAAAAGAAATAATGTCTTTATCTGATGTTTTGAAAGTTAATAATATTATATTTTACGATAGGTTATCTGAAAATCAGAAATTCAAATCCTATGATAAACAAACTATTTTTGAAATTCTTGATTATCAAAAAAAGTATAAATTAAATAATAGTCAGTTAGCCAGGCATTTTAAATTAAGCAGAAATACCATTACAAAGTGGAAGCGTATATTTTTAGTATAATCTGATTTTTTATCTTAAATTAATCAGATTAACAGTAGAATACTTTGTTTTTATCTAAGTTTTTAAAGAGTACCTTCAGCAATATTTATTATTAATTTCAATAGCATGAAAAAATTAATAGCTTTAGTACTCTTATTTACAGACATTAAATTTATAGGCAGTATGTTTGATTTCAAACAGTACTTTTTGAAACTTAATAAGATTTATGATTAAATATTACAGAGTAATTTTAAGGCTTCCTAAAAATTAAAAAATATAAAACTTAGAATGAAATTTTTCATTCTAAGTTTTATATCTTAATATATTAGACTGTTTTTTTGAATAATAACTATTTTGGGATTGTATTGTAGAATAGTAAACTCGTGAGCACTAGACTTTATCCCAAATCTATTTCTTTGCCTGTAGAGATAAGTTATCCATATAAACGGCCTGATGAACGCCATTCAGCAAGACTTTCAAGCCTAAATGTGAATCTTTTTTCAAAGAAACTGTAAATGTTTTTTTCTCTCCTGTTATTTTGGAAGGTTTAGTGATCGAAATATAAGTCTTTATATCAGAAGGGGTATCTACTGAGAAAAGTTCTAAGGTGGTTTCTCCTCCATTATCAGAAAGGTCAAGAGACAGTGTATAGATTCCGGCTTTAATTTCCGGAGTTACCAGATACATATTTTCTCGGGGACTGTTCATAGAATAGAATATAATTCTTTTTTCACTGGCATAAAGCATCGCTTTTCCGGATTGTACACTCCAGCATTTATTGATATCTTTCCAGGTATCAAAACTTTCTGCAATAGCGGTTACGGCTTTACACTGCGCATTGGCTGTTAGAAATCCACCTATAACTGTTATTCCCGTAAGTACGAATCTTTTCATGTGTTATTTTTATTTATAATGAGTAAAAATAAACAAAAAAGGTTGTTCCGGATGCTTTTATTTTATGATTTAAGTTAGTTTTGAGAATATGGATGTGGTTCTGGAAATAAAAGTGAAATAAAAAATTATTGTAAAACAGCGGGGATAATAAAAACTTTTGTCACAAGCTACAATTATATTTCGTTTAACTTTATGGTTTTCTGTAAAATTAAAAAGAGAATCTTAACTTAGATTTATATAAAACATAAGAATAAATGAAAAAAATAATATTTTTTATGTTCACTGTACTAGGTATGATCGTAACGAAAGCACAAACTATTGAATCAGGCAGCCGCATTACGATAGGATATATTAAAAGTGACGGAACTATTGAAAACAGCAGTCGTTCCACCTTAGGCTATATCAGGAGTGATGGTACTATTGAAAACAGCAGTCATTCCACGATTGGTTATATCAGGAACAACGGAACTATTGAAAATAAAAACCGTTCTACAGTAGGTTATGTAAAGGAAGATGGAACAGTAGAAAATAGCAGCCGTTCTACTTTAGGGTATATTAAAGATGACGGAACTGTTGAAAATACGAGCCACAGTACAATAGGTTATGCCAGAGCTGTTAAAAAGGAATGGGCAGCAGTGGTTTATTTCTTTTTTAAGCTATAGAAGGATTTTTTTAATTTTAGCGTATTATTTTATAATCTGAATGCAGTACACATAAATAAAGCAAATACTTTTTTTCTTTTAAAAATTGTAATTTATACAGTTGGATTTCTAAGCTTACTAGGGATGTCAAGACTTTGGATAGGATCAAATGAAAATTGGAATCAGATGATAGAAAATGAATTTATTCGGGCATTAATAGTCAGAAGTGTTTTTTTGACGGTGGCTGGATTACTATTTTTATGGTTAACATTAACAATAAGCAAGTTCTACAAGAAAGAGAATTGTTTTTTGAAAGAATTGTTTGTTGTATTATTGTTTTCTTTCACGCTGAATTTAATAACAATGTTCGGTCTTATCTGACAATGACAATAAAACAGAGGTGTTCTTTTGTTTCTATATGAAAATATTCAATAAAGTAAGCTGTAAATAGAAAAAAATCCTAAATGTGGCAGGTGTTTAAGCCCTATTGGCGTATAAATTGATACTACAAACTGAATTGAATTTTGATGACTAATGACTAGAACGACTGTAACTCTGATTTTCTTTTTAAGTGGTTTTTTCTTTTTAAATGCACAGGAGAAGAAAGATTCACTTTATTATAAAATTGAAGAATTTTCTGACAAAAGAAAAGTTACCAAATTCATTCACCGCTTTATATTTCGTAGAGAACCGGATTCAACTTCTGTTAAGTCCAATACTGAAAAACTTTCGCAAAACACTTATAACAAAAGAATTATCAGAAATGTCAGGATAGAAACCATTGACCCTTTTGGATATGGCTCTAAAGACAGTAAGGAAATAGGCAAATGGTATGACTGGATAAAGGATCGCCTTCATTCCAGTACCAGAAGATCTACAGTTAATAATTTTTTGCTTTTTAAAGAAGGAGAAGAGTACAATGCCCAAAAACTTTACGAATCTGAGCGTTTGCTCAGAACAATGCCTTTTATAAACAGAGTTAATATCAGTGTTTCTGATAGTATTTCCAGTAAAGATTCTATAGATGTTGTTGTAAGGGTTCTTGATTCCTGGAGTCTGAAGCCAAGAATAAGCTATTCAGGAAGCAAGATTGGTTTGGGAGTTACTGAAGAGAATGTACTGGGACTGGGGCACACCTTAGACTTTCTTTACAGAAATGACTCCAAAGAAAAGCAGGATTATCTTTTAGGAAGCTATACCACATATAATCTTTTTGGTACTTATATCAATGCC
The DNA here is from genome assembly GCF_057809135.1 of Chryseobacterium sp. FG46. NCBI lineage: Bacteria > Pseudomonadati > Bacteroidota > Flavobacteriia > Flavobacteriales > Weeksellaceae > Chryseobacterium > Chryseobacterium sp. FG46. Next base: position 45,395 of record NZ_JBMDJJ010000015.1, read on the forward strand.
CAGATTCTTGGGGAACGGGATTTTTCGAAAAATGAAAGAATCAATTTCAGCCTCAGAAGAGACTTTTTCTCACCTTTAACGAAATGGGCGGGCGGTTTTACATTCGAATATTTTATGCGGAAAGTTTTGCTTCCGACAGAAACAGATACTCCATTTCCTGAAGTTCAGATCAAAGTGTACAGGGAAGATGTATGGGGTGGTTATCAGATTCCGGTTTCATCTGATCCCAGTGAAAAGATATCCAGTAATATTGCCATAATAGGAAGATTTCAGAACTATCAGTACAAAGACAGTCCAGGAATTGACAAGTATAAATATTTCAGTTCTTATAACAGTTTTCTGATGTCTGTTGGGTTTATTCAGAGAAACTTTTCAGTTCAGAAGAATATTTTCCAGTATGATTTGCCGGAGGATGTAGCTTATGGTAATTCTCTGAACGTCATTGCCGGAGGTTTATCAAGAAATAAAGAAGTGAATCCGTATGTGGGGATTTCTGCATCTTACGGACGTTTTACAAAGTTGGGATATTTCACAGTGAAAGCACAGTTTGGAAGGTTTTTTAATGAAGATAGCCAGAACAGAGAATCTTTCCGCTTTGACGGAACTTATTTTACCAACCTGATGGACTGGAAATTTGCCAAAGCAAGACATTTTTTCTCTCCGACACTGGCACTTGGAAATCCACAGCATAATTACTCTTATAAGGATAGGATCAACCTTTCTTCTGCAGACGAGTTTCCTGTTTACAATTCAGATTATATCGGGACGAAAAAAATAGTATTAAGATATCAGCTTCAGTTGTTTATTAATAAAACCTGGAAGAATTTCCATTTCAGTCCTTATTTAACTACCGCAGTGGGCTGGCTGGGAATGCCTGATGATAAACTGCTGAAGACCAAAGTCAATACAAAAATCGGAATAGGTGTGTTAATTAATAATCCATATCTGGTTTTCAACAGGATTCAGATTTCTTTCATGTATTATCCACGCGTTCCTTTTGATAATAATTCTGTTTTTGATTTTAACAGTAACAGAAATAATCTTTTACCTTTGAACAGTTTTGCAACAGATGTTCCTCATTTTGTCAATTTTGGAAATTGATGATAGAAAATCAAACCGGAAACTTAACAACCTGAAAATACATCGCTTTTCAGGTTATAAATTTTAAAACAGGGATAGGATATTACCCAAATGGGTAATTGACACGTTGTTATATAATTATAATATTTGTTATAAAATAAATTGTAGGCTGTAGAATATATTCAGATGCAATTCAACACAAATCATTAACAACCTTTAAACTAATCCCGATGAAACCATTGAATTTTCTTGTATTATTGACCACATTTTTTACATCTTTCGGTTTTTTTGCACAACAACCTTCTGCCACATCTTCTGTACCCAAGGCAATTCCTATAACAGATGCCGAAAAGTGGATTGCACTTTCTCCCATTTTGCTCTTTCTTTTAATTACATGTATTGTATTTTTTAAACTGAAAAAAGACAAGATATCTTTAAAGGATCTTCTTTTGGATAAGGATGCTAATGTTCAGATAGAAGAAGAAAAAACAAAGCAAAAAGAGGCTTTTTTAGCCGCTTCGTTTGGAAGCCAGCAGGCAATGATGGATGCTGCGGCAGCACTTAACAGCACTTCAGATTCCAATACCGAAAAACCTAACACAAGTGTAAGCCGTTTTCTTGCATTTATAAGCGGGTTAGTGTCTGTAGGTCTGGCGTGTGTTCTCACCACCTTTGCCATCTGGAACTATTTTGATGTAAATAATTTTCCCAATCTGAATGACCTCGTTGGTGTTTTACTTACACTGGGAATAGGAGTAGTGCCTTATGCATTTAATAAAATTACTACGGCAGCTAAGTAGACACACTTTTATATCCAAATTGTATATTCTCTTCTAATAAAATTAAGTATTTAAAACTTTTGTGTCTTTTATGGTTGAAATAATGGTTATAAAAGTTTGAACAACCTCAACGATAAAAGAGCCAGAATCCCTACGGTAAGATATTTTGTCGGTATTTAGCATAAATTGTTATGATTGTAAATACCTGTTTTTAACTTGAAATAAGGAATACAAGGTTAAAAACCTTATTCTGTTTACAATCATGATAAACAGAATAAGATTAATAATTAAAGCTGATAGCTGATCCCTAAATTAATTATACCTTTATATCCGAATCCTAATTCTGCGAATCCTGCAATTTTTCCGCCTATTCTTACACCAGCTCCTATTACCTGAAAGTTGAAAGAACTGTTTTTTGAAGACATACTTTGAACCTCTGACTGATTAGGACTAAGCTTTTCATTTGAAAAAGTATATCCTAAACCAACCCCTGAATACATTCTGAACTTAGGCTTTGAGATATAGGAGTAAGTACTGTTTACGGCCACTGTGTAAATATCATTCTTCTGGCTGGCAACAATATGGTTTTGCTCTTTAACGGAAGCTGTATATCTTTCATACACAAGGTCTGTACCGATAGTCCAGTTATCTTTAATGGCATAATTGTAACCAATAAAAAGAGCTCCGGAATGTTTTTCATCAGTGGCTTTCGGTTCAGCGTAAGAAAATGGTGCAGTTATAATATCTGAAAAGACTTTGCCAATTTCGTTGGAAGACAGCACACCATATCCTATCTTTATCTCTGAAGTGCCTTTTTGCTGGGCATTCAGCATACATGCATTGAAAATTAAGGAGTAAATGAAGATTTTGTTTAATCTGTTTGTCATCAATATATTATTTAATTATTTTAATGTTTTTCTGTTGATTGTTTTTGAAAATGATATTCACGATATACATTCCTTTCGGGTACTGTGAAAAATTTATTTTATGATCAGCAATTTCTGTATCTGAGATGTTGGATACCCTTCTTCCTTCACTATTGTAAATGATTATTTCTTTTATCTTTTCCTTACTTGTGATATAGGCAACGTCTTTCACAGGATTAGGATAAAATATAAGCTCAGGCTGTATATTAATATCTGAAGTTCCCAGAGAACCAATAGTAATTGCTTTACTGAAAGTTTCTGCACAGGAATTTTTGCTGACAGTAAGTGAGACCGTATAATTTCCCGGAGCGGTATAGTGATGAATCGGATTCAATGTCGAATCGGTGGTGCCATCTCCAAAGTTCCATGATACAGAAGTATAATTTGCAGAATGATTGGTAAAACTTACAGTCGTACCATTAATTCCTGCTATAAAATCCGAATGAAGATGAAACGTGTTAGTGTTCCATTGCGCCGGATTATTAAAAAAAACAAGATCTGCAATATTCTGAAAATTTTCAGCGGTATTTTGAGGCAGCCCGTTATAAAAAGTGGATGGAAAGACATGATCCTGAAAAATTGCAGAATACATAGAAGCCGCCACAAGATAGCTTCCTTTAGGCCCCGGATGAATATCGTTATAAGATCCGTGAAGAGCCAGATCCTGGGAAGAATTATAGTAATGTTTTGCAGATTCTCCCGCAGGTACCATTTCCACCTGCATCAGATTAGACATCTTTGTAATGGAATCCTTAATTTTCTGCTGAAAAGCAAAATAGGTGTTGTAATCATTGGCAGAGGGTACTCCATAAGGAATTTCATACAGGAATATTTTAGAACAAGGACTGTATTTACGAATAGAATCTCTTATTTTACGGCCGCGCTCAGCTGTTACGGAAACAGGATAAGAATGACCTGCAGATTCACCAGTTCCGGGCTGCATGATAACATACTTATAATTTTTAGACCTTATTTTCTGATACAGTGAAGGATCATCAACATGATTCACAAATCCGGTTCCTCCGGGAGTATGGGTTGTTACAGACAGATTTTTCCCCTTTGAAGCCGCTATATTTTTGAAAATTTCAGGCATGTCATTAAAATAGGTCACACTGTTTCCGATGAACAGAACCTCATCGGATTGACAAAATGATAAAACTGAAAAACCAGTACATATCAGAAAGAGTAGTTTTTTTATCATATAGATTTTTTAAATTGTTATTTTAATAAAAGTACCTGCAGAAAACCACTTCTAATGCAGGTACACAACACAAACGATGATTAAAAAATGTTTTATAAATATAATGTTACATCCCTGTTTAAGTATACTTTTTTTAAAAGCACCTGCAGAAAACCCAATCTATACTGCAGGTACAACATTAAAAGGTGTTTAAATGAAAATGTATTTACTTTGTTAGATATTTTGATTTACTATGAGTTATTGATTGGGCTGTATTATTTTAAAAGATGTTGAGAAAAAGTACCTGCAGGTATCACGATTAACCTACAGGTACACGGTACTAATTATTACTATTTCTTAATTAATTTCGTATTGTAAGTAGTCTTGTCATCCTTTACAGTGATCACATAAACTCCCTTAATCAATGAAGCTACATTGATTCTCTGGCCATCCAGTTTCCCTTCCTGAACAAGTCTTCCGTCTGCACTGTAGATTTTGTAATCGGCTTTGCCTTTCAGATTCTTCACTTCTGCAAATGTATCTGCCGGATTAGGGTAGATTTCAAGATCAGAAGATGACTGAACGGATTCCTTAACCCCAAGTGCCGCATTGATTTTTACAGAAAAATCCCATACCGAACCTCTTGAGAAAAGATCACCATTATCATTTAAAGATGGACTTGTACATGCATCAGCTGAAGCATTGAAAAAGCCACTGGCTATTCTCATTCTTAATGTTTTGTCACCATTATAAGCATTGGCCGGAACTGCAAATGCAAAGCTTCCCTGATGTCTTTTATTGGCGTCCGGAGCAGCTCCGTTAATTCCTATTCTTTCCGAAGCCTCAAATACTCCGTTTCTGTTGTAATCAATCCATGCCTGTACCCAATCCTGAAAGTTTCCTCCTGCACGGTTAGCATACACAATATAGTTCATATTATATTGTGCAGCCTGAGTAAGCTGAATCAGTTTCGCAGGGTCTTCCGAATAGTCTTTATAAGCATGCTGAACGGTTGTCCCATTTCCAGCTAAATCCACATTGGCTAAAGTTACTCTCAAGATTCCGCTGAAATACGGACTGATTGTCGTATTTCCTCCTGTAGTCATCAGACAGTAATCATATCCTGTGCGTAATCCTTTAGTTTTAAAATTATAAACCGGTGAAAATTCTCCCGCAACATTATTAATCACGGACGCAACACGAACTTCATAAGATGTTTCATCCTCAAGATTATTCAGCAATACAGAATTAATTGGGCTTACAGCATTAGACCAGTTTGCTGTTCCCATTTTTCTGTAATTCACAGAATAGGTTGCTCCCGGTACATGATTCCATGAAACGGTGGCTGAAGTTTTTAATATATCATTTTCAAAAGCAGCAAGCCCCGTTGGAGGATTATTTAATGAAGCAGGAGCACTTCCTACGGTAATTGAAGGTGAGATAGCATAAAATATATTTCCGACAGCTGAAATTCTCAGTTTAATGTTTCCCTGTAATGCAGCAGGCATCTGTATTTCAAAGCTGCCGTCATTAGGTGTTGAGGATGCCAGTTCTGTCCATGCTGATCCATTATTCAGATCAGTTGTATATTCAATCTTTACATTGGCAACATTATAGGGAGCCAAGTTTGTATTGGCAACATCCCAGGAAATAGTATTGGAAGCATTATTATATAAGATAGTAGCTTCGCTTAATCCTTTGAATTTGAAAGGTCCGTCATTTCCTACAGTTACTGTATTTTCAGCAGAAATAGTTAAAGGCCTGTTCGGATTATTATCACGAACAGATACAGCATAATGTAAGACTCTGGGGATGTATGAAACTGTTTCCCAGGTGTTTTTGTTGGTCAATTTACCGCCCATCACAATAGGAAGGCTTGGAAAATATCTTCTTCCGGTAGCCACTGCAGGGAAAGAACGGGTAAGAGAACCTTCGGGATTGAATCCCCAGCCGCTATCTCCGGAGATTGAACTGGTTGAGCCCACGCTGTCATACTGTTCCCAGTTATAGGTAAACTGATCTCCGTTGGCGTCAACTGCATTGGCATCCAGGTAATATGCTGTTCCTTTGGGAATATGATAAGAAATAAGCGGAGTGATAGCAGGAGCATTATTGGCAATATTTTCAGCTACACCACATCCAACTTTACTTTCAAGGTTGGTAAGGATTTGATTGATTGATGAATAATGAAAATACGCATCACTGTTCATCTGAACATTATTGGCAGTGATTCCCGCATACCCCATAATGGTTGTACCTCCTCCAGGTTCTACATTGACATCCGAACCTTCTGTAACTGTAGAAAATGTATGGTTGCCTCCAAGCTGATGTCCCATCTCGTGAGCTACATAATCAATATCAAATGTATCTCCCACAGGATTCTGGTTTTGGGTAAATGCAGACCCTTTACCTAATGGCTCTGCTGCTGTAGGATTCGTACATATACAGCCTATACAGCCTGCGTTTCCATTTCCTCCAGCAGCATTAAAGACGTGTCCGATATCATAATTAGCATTACCCACCTGGGCGGTTAAGGTTTGTTGCAGCTGCCCATTCAAATCATTAGTGTAAGGGTCATTTGCTGCGTTAGCATAAATGATATTGGGAAGATTCTGTATTGTAAGATGAATGGCAAATTCTTTTTCAAAAACACCATTTACACGGGTCATAGTATTATTCATCTGGGCAAGTGCGCCCGCAACACCTCCAAAAAGTGTTGTATACTCGCCGGTTGCAGACAAAGCCAGCCTATAAGTTCTGTACATTGATGCAGCTGGTCTTCCGGTAATATTGATTCCGGCAAGTTTGTTTTTTCCTGAATTTCTTAAAGATTTGATATCCAGTTCTTTTTTGCCTTCCATGCTGCAGCTAAAACCATGTTCAGAATCTGTTCTCTGGGTTTTATAGAACACTCCATAGGTTTTTTTATCCGTTGTGATAGGTTCTATAAACTGAAAAACACCATCCTTGATAATCATAGACTGCATTTCTGTAGGTGATGTACTGAACCTGACATATTTGGACGGATCGTCAATTCCAATCCCAACATAAGATCCTAATCCATATTTTTCTGCCAGAGATTTTTCCATGACAGGATTGCTGTATACGGCAAACTTTTCTATGGTTCCCTCGGCAGTGGGCAGCTGGATTGTAACAGCTTGTGCATTAGCCCCTGTTTCTTCAGCATTTTTTAATAACTGTATTAATGCGTTGATATCAGTTTTGTAAGCAAATCTGATTTTAACCTCTCTTCTGATGTCAGATGTTTTCTGGGAAGCAGATTCCCATCTTTGGGCATTGGAAAGACAGAAGCCTGATATCAGAAATAATGATAATAGAGTTTTTCTCATTTTAAAAATTAGGTATTTAAATAGTGGTAGTGTAAAGAATGAATATAATATTCGGTTATTCAAAAGTAATTGCTAATTTTGTATTATAAGTAATGTTATATTGCGATTTATTTACATTGTGTATGTGATACGTATGTATTTTAGCCTATGTGGTGATAATGTAGTATTAATATTGCATTTTATATTGATAATATTATGATGAAAAAACTGACTGTTTTATTCTTTTTGATTTCTTCCCTTTTCTATTCACAGCAGACAGAACAAGAAATGAAGAATATTCTTTTTGATATAGAGTTTTCTACTGCCGGGCCAAAAGAAATTGAGAAAATTGACAGCCTTATTAAAGTATGTAAGCAAAATTCTTACAATGATTGTGTGGCATTAGGGTATCTGAAGATCGCCAATATCTATAACCGGAACAGTGATATGAAGAGGTCCTTTTATTACACAGATAAAGTGGAAAAAGAAAACCTCATCAATTCAGATACAGATTTTGAAGTCATATTTTATCTCCATCTTCAAAGGTCGTTGCTATACCAGAAATTAGGAGAAAGAGTTACCTCTTTGAAACAATTGGATGAAATGTATGATAAAGTGATGCAAACCAATAATGCTTACTTTATTTATCTTATCAACTGGCAGTATGCAGGAATATATAATGAAATTAATAAAAAAGAATTAGCATTAAAACATTATAAAACAGCATACAAATACTCCAAAATTTACAGAGAAAATAAAGGTAAACTTTACAGAATAGATAAGAATAGATTGAGCAACAGCTATAAAACTTCACCTTATCTTGCTGGAATATATCTGGAACTCAATAAACCTGATTCTGCAAAAATATATATTGAGGAAGCCATTCAGAATGAAAAAAAAATAGATGAAATAGGAATACGATACATTACCTCGTATTATGCTGGGAGGTATTTTAAATCCATTAAGCAAATTCCTGAAGCCCAGCATCATTTATGGATCTGTAAAAATGTCGCTAATAATTATTATAAAAGCGAAAATTATCAAAAGTCGGTGGCTATGGAGCTAAAGAGCTTGTATGAAAGTACGGGACAAAAAGACAGCATTGCCTATTACTCCAATTGGCTGTTGGAGATAGAGTCTTCAAACAAAAACCAAAACCAGCTATTGAATGACACCGTTGATAAACAAAACGAACTTGAAACCAATAAAATAAAAAAAGAAACAAAAAACCTCTTTTTTATATTATCAGTAAGTGTTGCTGTATGTATTCTTTTCATCTTTCTTTTCCTGTATTACTATAGAAAACACAAGAGCAAGAATCTGGATAAAATTGATATTCCTCATCAGCCATCTGTAGATGAAAGTGCTTTTAAAGAAATTATACAGCTTGCCAAAGAAAATAATCCTGAGTTTTTAACCCGTTTCAATGAATATTATCCACATTTTTCAGAAGAGCTGCTGAAAATTTCTCCTTTAAAAATATCAGAGATAAGGTTCTGTGCATATATCTATCTGAATTTTTCTACCAAAGAGATTGCTGAATATACTTTCACCTCAGTAAGAACGGTGCAGACCAAAAAGTATAATCTAAGGAAGAAAATGAATATTCCCGGCGATATGGATATCTATGTATGGTTTTCTAAATTATTGAAATAAAAAGAGACTGTTTCGAAATGAAATAGTCCCTGCTTTTAAATTAATCGACCTATCCCTTTTAGTAATACCAGCTTCGACAGGCTCAGCCTGAAAACGCTCAAAAATTTCGGGTGGTATTCGATTTTCTACCCTGAGCCTGTCGAAGGACTCTCAATAAGAAAACCTTTGTTAATGATTAATCTCGACTATTATTTAAAAGGGTCAATAAATTAAAAACCTGTCATTAATTTTTAGGGTGGAAATATGGATGCATTGTTGTCGTTGGCCTCTTTAAGCTCAATATTGCTGGCAGTTCCAGCGGCGGTATTATAAACGGCAAACTTTACCTCCCTGTTTTTTGAGCAGGAAGTATTCCCCATAAAAGCACAAGAAAATAATAGTTTTTCATAATTAAACTGATATTTAGAGCTTGGGGTAATTTCTGTACAGGCAAATAAAATTTTGCAGGAGCAAATTGTTTGAAAGAATTGGAGTGAAAAAAATCATCGAAGCAATATGCTAAGTAATAACGAATAATTTGATTGAAACTATATTTAAAAAAAATCAGCTCGAAACCGCTGAGAATCAAAATGGAATGCTCAGTATAACTTACAGTTTTTAATTAAAAAACCGATGGCTTTCTGTGTATTGTTTTCCTGAACATTCTCCCTCTGTAAAATTATAGAAGGAGAATATCCGGAACAGCTTAATTAAGCTGATAATTTGTAATTACTAAACTCAGGATGAAATGAACATAATTCTGTTCAACCTCTTTTCTGTTAATCAGTTTGTTTTTGTATTCATAAGAATTCAGGTCTCGGGATAATTTCTGATATGTTTCAAAATCATCACCCTTTACCTTTACTCTTATATGACCATCTTTTCTGTTGATAATGACATTATCTAAAGTTCTTACCTTAAATAAAACCTCACATAATGTAGGACGAGCCTTCATTGACCCGATATATCTTTCAACTATATTAATCTTGAACGAATCAAATATGATATTATTAAAAACGATTTTAGAATTAGGCTCCTGAGTGTTGAGTTCAAGTTTATAGTTCATTACTTTATAAATTTTGGCAAATATAAGTTTAATTATGCCAAAAAACAGACTGTTTTAATAGATCATTCCCATATTAATGATCGAATTTTATTCTGTAAAAACAAAATCATGTGAAAATGTGAATATTAGGGGCTTATAAATGAGGACAAAACAATTGTGATGCAAACATTTTATATCCTTTTATTTTTTTCATTATAGGCATTTGCGTAATTTTATTCTCTGTATAACAAAATTCATATTAATACCAATATAATGGAAAGATATAGTTATGGAATGGTTGGCCTTGGAGTAATGGGGCGGAATCTGCTTTATAATATCGCTGATAATGGGTTCTCAATCGCAGGATTTGACCTTGATCAGGAAAAAGTGAAAGAATTAGAAAGCGGAGCTGCTTCAGAAATGAAGGTGAAAGGTACAGTTTCTTTAGAAGATTTTGTATCCGTACTGGAAGTCCCAAGAAAAATTATTCTTATGGTTCCTGCCGGAAAACCTGTAGATGCTGTGCTGGAAAATATTACCCCACTTTTAAGCGAAGGCGATATCGTGATTGATGCAGGAAATTCTTATTTTGAAGATACCAACAGACGTGTTGCTGATCTGGCATCCAAAAAACTGCATTTTATGGGAATGGGAGTGTCAGGAGGTGAAAAAGGAGCCAGAAAAGGTCCGAGTATAATGCCGGGAGGTGATCCGGAGGCATTCAAACTTCTGAAGCCGATGCTGGAAGCCATTGCAGCCAAAGTAGACAACGAAGCATGTACGGCCTATATGGGGAAAGGATCTGCCGGAAACTATGTGAAAATGGTACACAACGGTATTGAATATGCGATTATGCAGCTGATCAGTGAAGCTTATGATCTTCTTAAAAGAGGAGCTGGTCTCAATAATGAACAGCTCTATCAGGTTTTCAAAGAATGGAATAATGGCGAAATGAACTCATTCCTTATTGAAATTACCAGAGATATTTTTACCCAGAAAGACTCATTAACAGATGGCTATCTTGTAGATCAGATTTTAGATAAAGCAGGAGCAAAAGGAACAGGAAAATGGACTTCCGAACAGGCCATGGAAATCGGGGTTTCTATTCCTACTATTGATATTGCGGTAACTTCAAGAATTTTATCTGCCTATAAAAACGAAAGAGTTCAGGCTTCAAAAATATATACTGAAAGCGAAATTGCAAAGCCCGAAAATACAGAATTATTCATTAAGGAAGTAGGCGATGCTCTTTTCCTTTCTACCTTAATCAGCTATGCACAAGGTCTGTCGTTACTCGTAAAAGCATCTGAAGAATATGGTTTCGAAATTCCTCTGAAAGATGTTGTGAAAATCTGGAGGGGAGGATGTATTATCCGTTCTGTATTGCTGGAAAAATTCTATTCAGCGTATACCCAAAATCCTAACCTTTCTAATATTCTTCTTGATCATGATATTTCAGAACTGGTAAAATCAAAAATCAAAGCTTTAAGAAAAACAGCAGGATATGCCGTTACCAACGGAATCTCAAGTTTAGGAATCCAGACGGCTTTGGGGTATTTTGATGCCTATACCACAGAATCTCTTCCCGTGAATCTGATCCAGGCTCAGCGTGATTATTTCGGAGCTCATACCTATCAGCGTATTGACAGAGAAGGCGTTTTTCATACTTCTTGGCAAAGTGCAAACAATTAAAAATCGGAAGAAATGAATCAAAATAGAATCTTGCAGCCAACAACTATCGTTATTTTTGGTGCTACAGGAGATCTGGCAAAAAGAAAACTTTTTCCGGCATTTTATAACTTATATATCGATGGAAGAATGCCCAAAGGCTTTAATATTGTAGCATTGGGAAGGGCAGAAAATACCAACGAAAATTTCAGAAATTATATCAAAGAAAACCTTGAGAGCTTCTCCAGAAAAAAAGTAACTTCTGAAGACTGGGCTGGTTTTCAGGCTCATATTACTTATTTTCAGCATCAGCTGGATGAAGAAAGCTCTTATCACAATTTACAGCAGAAATTACAGGATTTTGATTCCGTATATGGGGTAAGAGCAAACAGGTTGTTTTACTTATCCATCGGGCCTAATTTTATTGCTACCATATCCAATCATATCAAAACGACTTCATTGGCTTCTGATCCTAAGAAAGACCGTATTATTATTGAAAAACCTTTTGGACATAATAAACAGTCGGCGATTGAATTGAACAGCCTTTTGGCTAAAACTTTTGAAGAAGAACAGGTCTATCGTATCGACCACTATCTGGGGAAAGAAACCGTACAGAATATATTAGCATTCAGATTTGGAAATTCTATTTTTGAACCTTTGTGGGATCATAAATACATAGAATCAGTACAGATTACAGTAGCGGAAGAAGTGGGGGTAGAGACAAGAGGAACTTTTTACGAACAGACAGGAGCGTTAAGGGATATGATTCAGAACCACCTGTTGCAGATTCTGTGTATGGTGGCTATGGAACCACCGGCTTCATTACAGTCCGGTGAAATCAGAGACCGAAAAGTTGACGTTCTGAAATCTATCCGTAGAATATCTTCCGACCAGGTTGAACATTATGCAGTAAGAGGCCAGTATGGAAAAGGAACTATCAATGGAGTGGAAGTGAAAGGCTATCGTCAGGAAGACGGAATTGCTTCGGATTCCAATACAGAAACTTTTGCAGCGATTAAATTTTATCTGGATAACGAAAGATGGCAGGATGTTCCTTTTTATGTCCGTACCGGAAAGAAAATGAAAGAAAAGCATTCTTATATTACCATTCAGTTTAAACCGCTTCCTCACTCAACGTTCTCAGACAGTCCGCATCATTTATCTGCTAACAGGCTGATTATTAATATTCAGCCCATGATGGATATCAGATTACAGTTCATGACCAAAAAACCGGGACTGACGCTGGATTTGAAACCTGCGGAAATGATTTTCGATAATTTTGCCTGTAAAGAAGATACTCCGGAAGCTTATGAAACTTTGCTGCAGGATGCTCTTTTAGGAGATCTTACCTTATTTATGCGTTCCGACCAGGTGGAAGAAGCATGGGATGTTGTCACAACCATACAGGAAGCCTGGGAAAATGATAAAGATCTTTCTTTCCCCAATTACAAAGCGGGAAGCTGGGGGCCGGAAGACGTTAATGCTTTGGTAGAAAGACAGGGACACAGCTGGGTATAAAACAATATAAATTTAAAAAAACAGAAAATGAATATTACAGTATTTGACGATCTGGAAAAACTGTACACAAAGGCTGCAGATGCATTTGTTGACCTTTCAAAAAAATCTATTCTGAAAAATGGCCGTTTTGTGGTAGCATTAAGTGGAGGTTCTTCTCCCAAAGCCATTTTCAAACTTTTGGCAACACCGGAATATAAAGAACAGATTGAATGGAATAAAGTCTACTTTTTTTGGGTTGATGAACGTTGGGTTCCTTTAAATGATGATAAAAGCAACTTCCGGATGACGGAGGAGACACTGCTCAGCCAGGTTCCGATAGATCAAAACCATATCTTTCCTATGTATGCTGAAGGAATAGCTCCTGAAGATTATGCAAAAGCTTATGAGCAGCAGATCAGAACCATTCTTGGTGATGATGGTGTTTTTGATTTTATCCTGCTGGGAATGGGAGATGATGGCCATACAGCCTCATTATTTCCAGGGGAAGAAGTGCTAAATGAAAAAGAAAAATGGGTATCTGCCTATTATCTTAAGTCTCAGGAAATGTTCAGAATCACATTGACTGCACCAATAATCAACAATGCTGGTAATATTCTGGCTATTGCATTTGGTGAATCCAAAAAACATGCACTGAATGAAGTATTGAATGGTGAATATAATCCTTCATTGTATCCAATGCAGCTTATTGAGAAGAAGGACGGATTTCAGTTTTTTACAGACGAAAAGGCCAGAGGTTAATACATTTCAATCTTTAAAAATAAGAGACTGTCCTTGGACAGTCTCTCTTCATATCAACTATTCTGGTACCGGATTCCCGGTACATACAATTTTCTGTAGATTAAAACGAAAATAAAGCATGCTAAATGAAAACAGCATCATTAGAAAATTCATGACGCTGCTGCATTTAGTGTTTTTACCTTAGTTGTTTTTTGTTCGAAACTTTTAATTTTTCCAACTCAAATAGTGTTTCTATATAAAATGGTTATTAGTTTGGAGCAAAGATACAAAATAAGACACTAGGTAGTGTCTAAAATCGGAAAAAAAATAAAAATTTTTTAAAACGTGAAAAAAATCCTTTCTAATAGGGTGTTGTAAGAGAATAACAAAATTCTGAAAATTAGGTTTAAGTAAATCTACAACCAAGAAATAAAGAATTTATTATGTGTAATGGGTAAAAAAGCGTGCTTATTAATAAAAGCAGCACCATTATATGATAATGATGCTGCGGGAGTAATGTTTTACCTCAGTAATAGAATATTACAATATTTATACTCCGGGAACTAACGGTACAATCTGCTCTCTCAACCTCACAACTCTGATTGTCTGTTTATATAAAATGGTTATTAGTTTCTGCAAATATATAAATTTAGACACTAAAAAGTGTCTAAAATGAAAAAAAATCATAAACTTGTAGGTTTGAAAGTTTACCATGGAAAGAAAGTCTGTTGCAGGAAGTATCCGGAACAAGGAACGCAGTAAAAAAAAATTTTTGGACGCGGTTGGAAAAATACTGAGAACAAAAGGATATACTGCTTTGAACGTGAATAGTATTGCTGCTACCGCCGGGGTGGATAAGAAAATGATTTATTCTTATTTTGGATGGATACACGGTTTGATTGATGAGTACATCCGGTCACAGGATTACTGGAGCAAAGTAAACATTGAAGAGATTGAAAAAATAAAGCTCAAATTGGATGATGGAGGGAAGTCTTTCATGGAAGAAATGCTTTTATCTCAATTTGACTATGTTTATTCCAGTAAAGAAGCGCAAAAATTCCTTCTTTGGCGCTTATCGGAACCCCGCAAATCTTTAAAAAAACTTACAGAAACCCAGGAAAAAAACGGAGAGTATATTTTTAAATTTTTGATGGATTCACATTTTAAAGATAATGCTGAAGATGTACGCTCTATTGTGGCCATTATGGTTTCAGGACTTCATTACCTGAATATGTTTTCCTCTCTTAATGGAAGCATTTTCTGTGGAATAGATGTCAACACGCCTAAAGGAAGAGATAAGATCAAAAAAGCCATTACTTTCATGTTGCATCATACCTACGAAAACCTCTATAATTCTTAATTTTGAAAATTGAACTTCCTGTAAAAAACAAAACCATTAGAAATCTAATGGTCTGTCTATAAGTTGTGTTTCTACCTTAGTTGTTTCGTGTTTGAAATTGTCTTAAAGTATGGGAACTCAATAATACAATTTGATTGTCTTATTTTTCAACCTAATAGTGTTTTAAAATATATAGTTGGTTTTAGTTTGTACAAATATATAAAATAAGACACTGTGGAGTGTGTAAAATGATAAAATTTTTCTTAATTTTATTTAATTATTTGAATTTCAGTATATTATTTTTTGTTATAAGAGTAAGAACTTCTATTAATTAATATTTTTCAATAGGTTTAACCTGTAAAATACAACAGAATTTCTATTTTATAGTAAGTGTGTGCTTCCTAAAAAGAATAAGTGATAAAAAATAGATATAAAAAAGTATTTTATTTAATATCATTCCATTTTTTGAGATGAAAAAATAGTATCAATATGGAAAAATGATACTGCTGGTTGTTTTTTACCTCAGTCGTTGATGTTCGAAATATTTTAAACTGAGGGAACTAACGATGCAATCTGAATAGTTTTTAATTTTTTAACTTCGATAGTGTTTTTATATATAATGGTTTTAGTTTGTACAAATAGATTAAATTAGACACTTGTTGGTGTTTAAAATGATAAAAAAATTTCTTAAACTTGTATATTGAATGTTTAATCATGGAAAGAAAGTCAGCATCAGGTAGTATTAGGAATAAGGAACGCAGCAAAAAGAAGTTTTTGGATGCTGTTGGAAAAATACTGAAAACGAAGGGACATGCGGGGTTGAAGATTAATGATATTGCTGCTACTGCCGGGGTGGATAAGAAGATGATCTACACCTATTTTGGAGGAATGGATGGCCTGATGGACGAATATGTCCGTACACAAGATTTTTGGGTGAAAGCAACCAGTGAAGAAGTAGAAAAAATGAAGCCGAATCTTGAAGATGGCGGAAGAGAATTTATTGAGCATATGCTGCTTTCCCAGTTTGATTATGTGTACACCAATAAAGAAGCTCAGAAGCTCTTGTTATGGACCATATCCGAACCCAGAAAGTCATTGAAAAAACTTATAGACACCCAGGAAGAAAACGGAGAATATATCTTCAATTTATTAATGGAGTCTCATTTCAAGGATAAAATGGATACCTACCGTTCTATTATGGCCATCATGGTTTCAGGATTGTATTATCTCAATATGTTTTCATCTCTGAACGGAAGTATTTTCTGTGGGATAGATATCAACACTCCTGAAGGACGCGAAAAAATCAAAAAAGCGATATCCTTTATGGTAGACCAGACTTATGATAACCTTTAATCCTTTAATAAAGATAAATCGTAAATAACATAACAAGGGGCAAATCATTGCCCCTTGTTATGTTATTGATGAGTATTCTATCCTTTATGATAAGGACAGCCTGAAGCTGTAACAGAATTTCCATCACTAGTAAAGAACTGCTCTTCAATTACCTTTCTCTGCTCTTCAGGAATATCCTGTATCTTACGAAGGGTGTTTACCTGGATGTGAGGCCAGCTTGTAGTACCTCCATCGTTTCCGAAATCAAATTCAAAGAATACGATCTGCTCATACTGAAGCTGAAGAATCTCTTTTCCATCTTCAATCACAGTCTCTATCCACATATCCATATCCACCTCAACAGTAGGAACAAAACGGTTTACGAAAGGAACATTCAGAACTCCTCCCTGTGCTCCGGTTTTCATTTTGGAAGACATTCTCACATGAACATAATTACTGACTTTCTGACCTCTTAATGTGTCCCTAAGTCTCAGATCAGGGCGCACAGAGTAAGGATATAAATCATCAGCCAGTATTCTCTGGGTATAAATCTTGTTTGAACCCGGATCATTCTTGTCATCCAGTGTTTGATGAACCCAATCCGGTGCAGGTTTATCAAGGTCAATGATTTCTTCTGGCGTTACTCCTGCATTTCCCATTGTACGTGAAATCGAAAGATGATTGGTTTCCCATGCTTCTTTACCATAAGGGAACTGAGGAGAACCTTCAATTAAATAGTACGTTTTTTTATCTTTATTCTGAGGGATGATATCTCCAAGCAAAGTAATGGTACTTCCATGAGGAATAACTCCGCTTCGGGAGATAGAGTAGTCCGGAATAAAATAAGGACCATCAAGCCCTGCTCCAGGCTTTATTTCCTGGGCCGGAATAATTTCATAATAAAGCTGTCCCGGTTGCAGCTGGCTTTGAAGAATATATTGTGGGTTGGCATCTCCGTCCGGTGTTATCCTTAACAAAGGCTCATCTCTGTACTCGCCGGTATATCCGTATTTGGCATCTTCTGTTGAAACGGCATGAATACCACGGTCTCTTTCAATAGATTCTTTCGTTGCTACATGATTATAGACATCACTCAGCCATAGGTACATTCCGTTTTCTTCGTGGATGGGTGTATATTTCAGACCATCCTGTCCTGGTATAGCATTAACACTTTTAATGCTTTGTTCGTATTTAACTGCTCCGCAGAAAAGTTCACTGGCTCCGCCACGGTTACGTACTCCTCCGGGAACGATGGAAAATGTCAGTTTCTCAATATATTCTTCACTGTCAAAAGCGAATTTTCCGGGTATCGTTCCTGAATTGGTTCCGGGGGAAGGCATAATGGTGGTATGTATTCCGCTTGCTAATGATGGTTTTGGAATATCTTTATTGTAATTGACATTATAGCTTACCCAGGTACCATCCAGTGCAGCCAGAACTCCATAATCTACATTATTTTCAATGGCCTGCAGATTGTCTTCTCTGAAAGGTCTCACCGGATCATCAATAAGAAGTTTTGAATATCCATCCATTAATTCAGCCAGATTAACTTCCTTCTGACCCGGCATTTTGCGGAATAACTGTTCTCCTCCCGCTTCCGGACTTTCTTTTTTTCTTTTAAGCATGATATATCGTTTTTATGGTTATAGATTGATGTATTCGAATGTTGGCCCGGCATTAGTCTGCGCATCTAATGGTTGTTTCATCAGATTAACAGCCTGTTCTTTCAAAGCATACATGTACATAACAGATTTCTCCAGTTCTCTCTGATTTCCTTCTACAGCACTTTGTATAGCGTCTAATAAACGTCTGTAGGTTTTATTAAACTCAACAGCCTGTGCATGTAATTCTTTGTTTTTTACATAGTCTTCCATCTTCGGATTAGGTTTCATAGGATAGGCTTCGTTCCAGTCTACCGGAAGATCTTTTCCTGTAGGCGGCGTTGTTACAGGCATCATCCCGTTTTCATCCATGAAAGGCTCATAGTTTCCTCCCAGATAGAAATGCTCATGGAAAACTTCTTTAAACCTGAAATAATGTGCCAGCTCAACCCCTTCTTCAAACTGGGACGGATCTACATCAAAAATAGAGTCATCAGCACCTTCACCTTGCCCTTTGATTTCCTGGAAAACAGCAATGACTCCGGCCAAAGCCTCTACAGAGTGTAATTTCCCTCCGCTTCCATAATATTGTTCCGGACGGATCTGCTTTTTTGAATCTCCTGTAAAAATTCCACCTGTATTTAATTCTTCAAAATTCGTCGGTAGGGTTCCGTGCGCTTTGTAGTAAGCAATGATTTGGAAGATAACAATATAGAAGAATAGAACATCATAGTATTCACCGATGGTGTGTACATTTTCCATGATGAAACCTTTCATATTTTCAAGAGTCCAGAAGTTGTTTTCCTGTAATGCTGCCCTTTGAGAATATAATGCGGAAGAATCGGTTTCGTGATCATATTTGGGAGCTTTTACCAAAGGCTGACTTGGGCTTTCAATTGCAATAAATGTAGCAATACTGTTGCTTGAGAATGTTTCCAGCCCTACATAGAAATCCACATTCATTGGTAATTTCATCGGATAGGTAGGGTAGTTCTCCTGTTTATTAACGGAAGGCTGGATGTCAATAGCGTTCAGAACATTACAAACCATAATCAGGTGAAGCATTTCTTCTACAGCCACACTTCTGATAATTTGTGAAGCCAGAGCATTAGTTCCATCCTTGATTGAGTATAAAGCCGTAAGGTAAGGAGGAATGGTAGAATGTTCAATAAGAATGGCCGTTTGCAATAGGTCTTGTAAAACCGGTTTATAATCAATTTCTGTTACCCCTTTTTTTAATTCCGGAGTTAATGAACCGAACTGAGCTTCCAGATAGGCATTAAAATCTTCAATCTGATCATTCAATAAAAGATTAGTCAGTGTTTTGCTTTGATGTTTTAATCCCTCTATCCAGTCTTCTTTGCTCAATGTTGAATCAAATAATAAAGAAGATAATGAAACACCTTCAGTAACAACGGCGCTTCTTGCTGCCATTCTTCCTGCGGTTAATAACGTTTCCTGCGGCTGTGCTGTTTTATTGATAAGTCTTTGTCTCATATTGTTATTTTTTTAGTAGAATTTCAAGATCAGCAAGGATAGATTCCACCGAACGGATCGTGAATGCTGATAATGTTAAAGTAGGGTTTGAAGTTCCCAGCGTGGTCATATTTCCTGCTCCTACGACGTATAAATTCGGATGATCCCAGGTTTTGCAATAGCTGTTGGTTACAGAATCTTCAGCTTTAGAACCCATTCTGTGAGTTCCTACGATATGGCCGGCTCCGTTGTAAGAATATCTTTTCTTATTGTATATCACAGAGTTTTTGTCTTCCTCTGTATATTTTGTGAAATCCTCAATGTTTAATCTTTTAAACATTTGATCCGAAGCATCTTTTGCCTGCTCCATTGCTTTCATTTCGTACTCTGTCAGTTCATAATGAATAACAGGTCGTGGAATTCCAAGCACATCCAGATACTCATCATTAATGGTTACCCTATTGTTTGGATTCGGGAGCTGTTCAATTTCAAAATGAAATAATACCTGCTTTGAAAGTCTGTCAGTGAGCAGTTTTCTTAATTCTGTCCCAAAACGGTTTTGTTTGATAAAGTAGGCCACGTCAGAACCTGGAGAAAATGCGGGCCAGCCCCATCCCCAATTGTCAAGCGGAGAAATCCATGCTGAAAATTCACCTCTGAAATTTCCATCGCGGAAAGACGAAATGTTTGTGGTAGAACCAGGGCCTCTGTAAGGATAAACAGGTTCAGGGAAAAGTCCCCATGTCAGCATTACCATATGATCCATCAGGTTTCTTCCTACCTGGTCACTGCTGTTAGCGGCTGTTTTTACAATGTTGTTAACGGTATATTTGGAGTTCAGTAGAATTTTTGGATTTTCAAAAGCGTTAGCAGCCAAAATCACAATAGCATCTGAGGTATCAACGGATTCTTCAATAAAATCTGTTTTCTCTTTTGAAGTATATCTTCTTAAATGAACCTTGGAGATTTTATCTTTATCATTTGGGTCAATGCTTAGCCTGTAAACCACACTCTGTGCCTGAATCTGCATGTATGGATTACGGCTCAGGTTATCATTATCATTCATCTTATATAAAGCCTTTTTCAATGTTTTTAAGGCATTGTACTTCGCCTGAACCGGACAGATAGGAACACATGAGGCGTTTCCTTCACAACGTTCTCCCATGTAAGGATTCCATACAGAACCAAGAGCTTTGTATTCTTCTTTTTCAGAACTATCTAGAACCAGTTGATATCCTGAATCTTTTGGTTCGGCTTTGATGATCTTTGTTTTTCCGTATTTTGGATTCGGAATAGAATTTCTTCCCTGTGGAGAAGGTACCATCATTAAAGGAATCTCTCCGGAACTTAGTTTCACGCTGGTGCCTTTAAGTCCCTCAATAATCTTATGATCCATATAACTCTGAGGAATTTCTTCCATCGGGAATACATAATTTCCGTAATACTCTTCCATATTCTCATCAATAGGATATTCTTGTCTGGAAACATCTCCGGAAACTCCGATTTCAAATTCCGCCATCTCATAGTAGGGTCTTAATTCTTCATAGCTTATCGGCCAGTCGACAGGAGTTTTTTCATCAGAATCCGGCTTTGGAATAGTAATGCCGTATTTTTCAGTAAGCCTGAAATCGTTGGGAAGCATTCTTGGAGTAGTTCCCAGCCAGTGAAGCGTAGTTCCGCCTCCTACTCTTATCGCATCACTTGCGAATGGCATAGGCCCAAATTGTACCAGATAGCCTTTTTTATCGGGATATGGCTGAACAATATGTTCCATATCGAGAACATTTGGAGAAGGGGCTTGCTTTAAATTTGGATAAGGAGAATTGGGAACTTTGGCTTCCTCTCTGTAAAAAGTACGGATATATTCATTATAAGTGGTCATTGAGGATACGGAATCTAATTCAATACCTGCTTCCAGCCCCGCCTCATACATGAGTATTGATATTTCTTTGACATTATCCGATTTTCCGGCATCTGCACGATGGACCATTTTTCCTTTGGTTACGTCAAATACATGATCGGACAATAGCTTTGCGATCAATGATCCTGCGATCCCCGTTCCTACGATGATCACATCTTTTTTGTTATTAATCTGGCTCATGAGTGGGTGTTTACGGGTTTAATATTCCATGATTTATATCCTGGCTGTTTGGCTCCCGGAGGGTGGGAGTGCATCAGATTCCATACAAGACCTTCCTTATAAGAAAGATCATTGATATAGGCCCCTTCCCAGGTTCCCAGATACCACATGGTAATTACTTTTCCAGAAATGTCATTCATTCCCGGGTTGCTGATAATTTCAGATTGAATGGCTTTTTTTAATCCCTCTTCACCGGAAGAATTTTCAAGAATATTTTTAGAAACGGTAAGGAATTCCACGAAAGTTGCGGCTTCCAGGCTTTTTAAAACATAGGTATAATAAGTTTCTGCAAGCCCCGTTGACTGAAGTTCGTTCACCGTAAATCCGGTAAGCGCTTCCGAGATAGACATAAACACGTCGAAATAATAATCGTCGACGTTGAGAATTTTGTTAATAATATTCATTTCGTAAAAAAATTTGGGTTAGATATCTTCAACTCCCTTTATCGGAAGATGATCAAGCCAATTGATCTACAGCTGCCAATTTTTCAGATACCACCTCTTTTTCAGAAATGATTGAATGTATTTCAAGCGATCCATAGTTATCAATTTTGTTTATCCGAAATTAATCAGATCCCATCAGATACGATTCAGTATTTCTACGTAATTTGTTTTTATTTGATTTTAATTTTTTGTAATAAAACCTTTACGTAAAGTAGTTTCAAGAGGTTTTATTTTCACTTAGTTTAGAATTAATTTAAATAGTGTGGTAGTGAATATAGAACCGGATTTCAATATCGGGAAATTAATATCCTTAAAAATAATAATAAATTGATGTTTTAAAATTATTTATATTTACTAATAAAAAGATAGTAGTTACTAAAAGGTTAGTAATAACATTTAGGTTAGTAATTTGTGAAAACAAAGACAATGGAAGAAGAAAAAATAGTGTATTCAAGGCCGCAATGCAGTACCCATCTGTCTGCTACAGAGGATGCTTTGTATGTTTTGGGAGGCAGATGGACCATCCGGGTAATGATTGCTATTCTGGGCGGCCATACACGCTTCAATGAACTGCAGAGAACCATCAGTGGAATTTCAGCAAGAGTATTATCCAGTGAATTGAAAAAGCTGGAGGTTAATCATTTGGTAGAAAGAACCGTTACTGCAGA
Source organism: Chryseobacterium sp. FG46 (assembly GCF_057809135.1). NCBI lineage: Bacteria > Pseudomonadati > Bacteroidota > Flavobacteriia > Flavobacteriales > Weeksellaceae > Chryseobacterium > Chryseobacterium sp. FG46. The sequence continues at coordinate 68,271 of NZ_JBMDJJ010000015.1, forward strand.
TCAGAAGCCGGTTCTGGTAGAATATGTTCCCACGGAATATAGCAAGTCATTGAAAGATGTTATTGCAGCACTGGCAGATTGGGGAGCAAAGCATAAAAAGAAAATTACAGCCTGATATCAGAGCAGAAGAGTAGTGTTGACATTAGAAAATACTGTTTGTTGGTATTTGATAAGTTACAGTATTGCTTACACTTTAAATATTTTTACTCAAATTAATAATAAGAAAATGGTCATAAGCGAAGAATTATTATTTTCCCACGGAGCCACTCTGGAAAGTTATGAGGCAGGAGATGCCATTTTTCAGGAAGGTGTCGCAGCAAAATATTATTTCCAGATCAGACAAGGTACAGTAAAACTGAATACGTTTTTGGAAGATGGAAAAGAATTTGTTCATGGACTTCCTTTTGATGGACATTGCATTGGTGAAAGCTATTTATTTACCGATCATCATTATGCCATCAATGCTATTGCGGTTACCAGCTGTGAAATTATTAGAATTTCCAGAACCAAACTTCTCGAAATACTACTGGTAAATCCTGAATTACTACTTGAAATTAATAAATATATAGCGGACAGAATGCATTTCAGGTATATGATTTCCAGCTTTCTGGCAATTTCGGATCCTATTATAAAACTCATGAAGCTTTTTGATCATATTAAAAAGTATTTCGGATTTGAAGAAGCCTATTCATTTCTGATTCCCTACACCAGGCAGCAAATAGCAACCTTAACCGGTCTTCGGGTGGAGACAGTGATCCGGTATGTCAAGAAAATGGAAGTGCAGAAGATGGTTAAAATTGAAAGTACAAAAATTTATTATTAGCTTTTGGTAATTTATTTTCAGTTTTCTGATTATTTTAAAATTAAAACAGGCTGGCAGGTATTTTGGTAAATTCCTTCGGAAATACTTCTGCTTGCAAGATAATACAAAAAGCTGTGTTTACCGGGGAGCGCAATAATAAGATCTGATTTGTCAGATGCCGCAAAGTTTAAGATACCTTGTATAATATTTTCATCATGAGAATAATGGATACTGCTTGGAATTTCCGTTAGATGTTCACGTATATAATCTTCAAGTTCTTTTTTCTGGTTCTTATCCTCTTTTTCGGAGGTCTTGATGTTTAAAAATGAAAGACGAACATCTTGTTTATGAATAACAGATTTGTGATGGAACAGTCTTTCTAGTCTTTTAATACCCTTAATATCACAGGGAATAAATATATTCTTAATAGGCGAATAATGGTAACTGTTAGGAACAATTAATGTTTTCACAGGACTTGTTCTGGCAATACTGATAATATTCTCAGAAACAAAACTCTCAGTGAAAGAAGTCTGATCATCACTTCCCAGAATAATCAGCTCTACAGAAGGCTGGTTTTTTAAAAGCTCATTGATACTCCTTGTCAGTGTCCAATCACTCAATACCCTGGAAACCTTTATTTCAGTTGATTTTTCAGCGATGATATCCGCTAGCTGATCAAATAACAATTCAGTCCTTTGTAACAGGTTGTTCACACTTTCTTCATTCACAAATGAATGTCCTTCTGCGATGTGCAGATAATCAAACTCAGATTCTCCCGCTGTTTTGAGTAGGATAATATTTTGATATTCGTAGGTTTTTGCCCAGTCTGCGGCAACGCTTACTGCATTTTCCGTAGTTGATGTAAAATCAACAGGTACAAGAATTGTTCTCATTTTGTATCATCTTTTAATGCTTATTCTTCCAGATTGGCTGTCATTTTTTTTACCAAAAGCAGTGCTTTGCTGACCTCTGCCTCATCAATACCGTCAACAGCTTTTTTATAAAGATTCAATGCCCAGGGATAAACTGTTTCTACAATCTGTTTACCCTTAGGAGTCAAAAAGATCTGTTTATTTCTCCTGTCATTCTTATCAGCTGTTCTTTCCACCAAATCTCTTTTTACAAGGCTGTTGATGAGATACGTAATGCTTGATTTGTCTTTACTCACTTTATTTCCTATTTCCTGCTGATTGATTCCGTCATTTCGTGAAAGTAATCCCAGAATTTCGATCAGTTCAAAAGAAAGATCCGGATCATATTCATTAATGCTGTTCTGTATTTTCTGCCGGAGACGGCTTTTCATTTCGCTCATCGCCAGACCAAGTTCCAGGGCCAGTTCTGATATGTTATTTTGTTTTGCAGACATTATATTTTGATAATAATGATTGTATAGGATAAGTTTTATCTTAATAGGTCTTGTAGTAAACTTCTCCTATCAAATATACGGAAAATTAGTTTTAATTAAAACTAATTGAGGGTGAAATATTCTGTCAAAAAGATAAAACAGCCAATTAAACCTATAGAAATCAGCATTGTAGGATGATGATGGAATGGAATAAGAAAAGGCATTGATGAATGGGTAAAACAGAAATAAAAAAAGCAGAGATTAATTCCCTGCTTTTTCTTTTTTTACAGTCTGATACATAATAAGGATAATTCCCAAAAGGAAACATGCAATGATCAGATATCGCCAGGACAGCCCCATTTGATCAGTTACAGTGCCACTTACAGAAATAATAAAACTGGTTACCGAAGTGATCACATATACCAATCCACCCATTAAACCTCCGGCTGTTCCTGCATTTTTAGGAAAGTAAAGCATACTTGTCGTAAAAAAAGAGGTAAATAAAATTCCGGAACAGATATGAATGAAAAAGGCAAAAGGAATCATAATGAAAAGGCTTTCTGCAAAATAGCTGGTGGTGATCAACGCTGCAATCAGAATCAGCTGTAAAAGTATAGGCTGGAGAATTCTTGGTTTAAAATCCAAAGTGAGTCTGCGTTTTCCTATAAATCCTCCGATCATCCAGGAGAATCCTAAGATCAGGGTACAGTAGCCAATCACTACCGGAGTAAAATGAAAAGTGTTTTCAATGATAAATGGTCCGGTAATATTGAATAACATTACGATAGAGTAGCTCAGTCCTAAAATGAAAATCCCCAACATGAAAATCCTGTTTTTCAACATCATTTTGTAAAGACTTATATTCTCTGAAAGATCCAGCTTCTTTTTCTGGGGAAGACTCTCTTCACTAAAAAACCACTCAAAAAGAAACAAAAATCCTGCATAAGCGGCCAAAAAATAAAAATTCGCATGCCAGTTAAAGATTTTCTCAAGATATCCTCCAAGGAAAGGAGCCAGAATAGGACCGCAGGACCATACAATGGTGAAGTAGCTCAGATAATGCTTTACCCTTTCCGCATCATAAATATCCACAAAGATAGCACGCGTAGCCACAACAAGTACTGAAACTGCAGTTCCCTGAAGAATACGAAGCAGACAGATCAGTAAAATACTGTTTGTCATCGTTATTAAAATACTGGTCAGAATCAACAGAAATAATGCTATCAATTTGGGACGGTAACGACCAATGCTATCAAGAATTCCCCCTACAAACAATTGGGAAATCCCGTAGCTCAACAGATATGACGTTAGGGTAATCTGAATATCTTTTTCCGAAACCATCATTTCTTTGGCCATAGAAGGGAACGATGGTAAATAAATATCCGTGACAAACCCGGAAAGCGGGATAGACACGAAAGCCATAATGGTAATTAATCTGATTCGTTGCTCAGATGCTTCTCTCAACATATTCATTCATTTTTTACATTGCAAAAATAAGTCAGGAAATATAAAAGTGAATTTTAAAAGACAAAGTAAAAATTACAAAAATCAAATATTAAGAGAGATTCTTAAATTTTAAGGGCGAAGTCCGGGCATGCTTTTTAAAAAAATTATTAAAATGAGCAGGCTGATCAAACCCTAAAGTATAGCCTATCTGGGCAATATCCCAATTGGTATACTTCAGCAGATTTTTAGACTCTTCAAACATTTTTTCTTTAATAATCTGTGTGGTTGTAAGATTGGTTACAGATTTTACGGACGAGTTCAGATGATTGACATGTACGTTTAGATGTGCGGCAAAATCAGAAGGTGTTTTTAAGGCCAGCGGATAAGCAGGAGAGTCCAGAGGAAACTGTTTGTTGAGCAATTCATCGAATAATTTATACAGACGTACATTGGCGGGAAGCTCATTAGGATTGATATCTTCCATACGGTTTTCCAGTGCCAGATGCATTACAGAGGCAAGATTGCTTTTGATACTGCTGCAACGGAAAGGATACGTAGAATTATTCATTCTGTAGATCTGATCAAAATACAAAGTGGCCAGCTGGGTCTGTTCTTCATTGAGAAAAACAACAGGTTTGCTCCATTCTTTGAACATGGAAGTTTTTTTAAACAGATTAAATTCTGAATTTCCATTAAAAAACTCCTGGTTGAACAAACAGAAATACCCTTCCTGAAAATCACTTTCGCACTCCCATGAATAAGGAATGCTTGGAGAAGGGAAAAATAAAGCAGGACCATCTATAAACAACTGATGTGCGCCATAATGAATAGTTCCTTTTCCAATGATAAAGCTTATTTTATAATAATCACGACGGTTGTAAGGACTTTTAAAGCTGCAGTATCTCCGCATGGAAATATTAAAATGGGATTTTCCGGTTTCAAAATCCTCAGAATCAAATATCTTGATCTGATCTTTACGGATGCGTCTGTAATAATCTTCTATCGTTTCCAGCTGATCACTCATAAGTAGAAATTATAAAAATCAAAGATAGGTAAAGTATTATTCACTCAAAATAATTTTAAATGAGATAATAGAAATTAGGATGATAGCCTTCCTCAATAGTTGCAAGACTAAAAAATGATGTACACTATTATATATGCAAATATCTATACCATCTATGGTTAAAAAGTGGCTTGATTAACCTTTATTAATCTCCAGTTCCAAAATAATGAGACGGCAGTTGAAAAGGTCCGGCTTTTACATTCTTTTTGTAATGCATAAAGAGAAGAATCAATAATAGGAATAAGATCAGAAATTCCCTCTTCAGAACCTACTGTAAATTTTGAAATGATATCCATGGGATCTTTTTTATTTAAAAATATAAGGATTAATTCATCCAAAAAGGATACAGTTGGTGAAAATACCACTGGCACAGAAATTATTTGTTTAAAATATCCTGTATCATTAAATTTTTAGTATAAAATACTGATAGAAATAGAATAGAGCTGCAATTTTAAAGCGTTAAGAGTTATAAAGTTATTAAGAAGAATTGTATAAAATCAAGTGATGTATATAAGAATATTGTAATACAGAATTATCATAATCTTATCGATTGGTGTTGATTTTTAATGACTTACTTAGAACTCAACTCACGCATTGTATGAAATCCAATTACACGGCTTATATTCTATAATAATTTGATTTTATTTTAAAAATTAAATTGAATTTGAAAAAGACAAAAAAAAATCATTGAATCCGCTATTTTTTTTCGACACAATTAGGCTGGAATCACCATAAAACCTATATTTGCACCCTAAATTTTTAAATAAATGAAAGAACTAATTGAAAAAATCAACGCAGAATTTGAAGCGTTCACAACTGAGGCAAACCAACAAGCGGAAAAAGGAAACAAAGCAGCTGGTACAAGAGCTCGTAAAGCAGCTTTAGAACTAAGCAAATTGTTCAAAGAATTCAGAAAAGTTTCTGTAGAAGAAGCTAAGAAATAATTCACCTTTAGCCGGCTTTTGAAGCCGGTTTTTTTATATACTGATTTCAATGGTATTTTCTTTGAAATAGGTTATTCTTACAGAAAGTGAATTGCCACTTCTAAAAATCATAAAGGCTGTCGGATTGATGACCTTTTTTGTAGATTATAGTTATTGATGAATTTTTATTGTTGTTTTTGAATAAAATATTGATAAAAATAATTGAAAAGCCTCTTTTTTAGGTTTAATTTTTCATCATCTCCCTGATTTCTTTTATCTTTAAACCAATCAATATATATTATGAGGATAAATAGATTTTTTGCAGTGCCTGCAGTAGTGCTGGCTGCTCAGTTTTCATGGGCTCAGGTAAAGGTTGACCCAAAAGAAAGGCTTAGCCCTGTCGTAAAAAGTTTTGTAGATGAAGTTAATAATAATTCCCAGCTGGAAAACCTGGCCTCTGAACTGTTGGATGGGATAGGCCCCCGCCTTGTAGGGACTCCCGAAATGCTGGCAGCAAATGAATGGAGTGCCAATAAACTTCGCTCCTGGGGAGTAGATGCGAATCTTCAGCAATTCGGAACATGGAAAGGATGGCAGAGAGGAACTACTCATGTTGATATGACCTATCCACGCATAAAATCCCTTTCTGCAACACAGCTGGCGTGGAGTCCGGCTACCAAAAAAGCGATTGAGGCAGAAGTGATTATTCTTCCGAAAGTATCTTCTAAAGCTGAATTGGATCAATGGCTACCATCGGTGAAAGGAAAAATTGTGCTGATGGCACAATACCAGAAAATCGGACGTTCTGATGAGCAGATCAAAGAATTTGCAACGCCAGAATTGTATGAAAAGCTTAAAGCTGAAAAAGATCAGGCTGCCAAAGATTTTGCAGCATATATAAAGAATATCGGGTATGATAATAACACGCTTCCCGAAGCATTGGAAAAAGCAGGAGCGGCAGGTATTGCCATTTCAAACTGGACTGGTATTATGGGAGCTAACAGAATATTTGGTGCGAAAACAACCAAAATTCCAATGATCGACATTGATTTGGAAGACTATGGAATGCTTTATAGAATGGCAGAAAAAGGAACTCAGCCTAAAATTAAAATTGATGCTCAGTCAAAAGTACTTCCTGAGGCTAAAAGTTTCAATACAATTGGAATGATCAAAGGAAAAGAAAAGCCTGATGAATATGTGATTCTTTCCGCTCATCTTGACTCATGGGACGGAGCTCAGGGAGCTACAGATAACGGAACAGGAACGATCACGATGCTGGAGACCATGAGAATTCTGAAGAAATATTATCCTGATAACAAGAGAACAATTGTAATCGGACTTTGGGGAAGTGAAGAACAGGGGCTCAATGGTTCTAGAGGTTTTGTGGCAGATAATCCTCAGATCATTAAAGGAGTACAAGCTGCTTTTAATCAGGATAACGGAACAGGACGTGTTGTCAACATCAGCGGACAAGGATTTGTAAAAGCTTATGACTATGTAGGAAGATGGCTGGATGGGGTTCCAAAAGCGGTAAGAAGTCATATTAAAACTGATTTTCCAGGAATGCCTGGAGGTGGCGGCTCTGATCATGCTTCTTTCGTGGCAGCAGGAGTACCCGGAATATCTTTAGGTTCTCTGAACTGGGGCTATTTTGGATATACATGGCATACAACGAAAGATACTTATGACAAAATCGTTTTTGATGAGGTGAAAAATAATGTAATTTTAACCGCAGCATTAGCTTACATGGCATCCGAAGATCCTGAATTCAGCAACAGAGAAAAAAGAGCAATGCCTCAGGATGAAAAAGGAGAGACTGTAAAATGGCCTGAACTAAAAGAGCCTAGAAGAAGCTCTAAGGACTATAAATAGTTTTCTTGATTCAAAACAATAAAAGAATAAATGTGATATTCTGATATCTTATTCTTTTTTGCCGTTATTGGCTAAACCATTTATTTATAATTAAATAATATATGTTTAGCCAATAACGGCATTTTTAATTATGAATTTTCTAAGAATTAGAATGTTTCTTCTCCTCTGAAACTAAATAGGAAAGAGATAAAATTCTGTTATCCTTCATGTGAATTGATTAAATACTGAATAAACTTTTCCATTTTGCTACGGTATTACGACTCAGCTTAAAATGTAAAGCAAGCCTTGTATTATTAAGGCAATTCTTTTTTTGATATTCAAGAATTTTGTAGATCGTTTCTTTATTGTAAGAACGGTGGGACTGATTAACCTTAAGGTTCTGGTTATAATTAAATATGATTCTATTAATTTCTATCACATCAAACGCTGAGAGGTTTTTCTTGGCTAAAATCCTTGCGCATTCATGCTTCTTTTCCGGATGTTTCAGATCGACAATATCACTGTAAATTTTTTTATAATCAGGTGTCATTGAGGGAGATTTTTTGTGATGATCCATTTGTAATATAATTGTAATATAATGATGTAGATTTTATCAATTTATAGTTCCTTTTTAATGAACTGTATTTGAATGAAAATAAATACCAGAGTTCTTAAATTAATTAAAGAAGGTTTCTCAAACAATCATAAGAATGCTTTCAATATCTGAAGATAATAAAGTAAACTGCTTTTGAACTTTACAACAGATGTATCCTTTAATACCACTTACGGCTCTAGTACTTGGTCTTAATATCAACTAAACGATTTGCTAGCTAATAAAAAGTATGTAGTTTGTGTTTTCATGTAAAAGTATATTTTCTATTCTATATACTCCAATGTTTTGGATACATCATGTATACAGCTTTTGTTGAATGGTAAAAAATACAGAAATCTGCTACCCATACGAGTTAATTACTTCCCAAAAGTCAAAACAGAGTTATTTACTTGAAAATATGCGTGTTTCATTGTGTTGTATTTTTGATGTATATGTTATTTGGTGGATCGCAATGCTTATTTTATACTTTTGCGGCAAAACAAAAAAAGGATGGAGAAAAAATGTATTAACCTTGCTGGTAATATATCTGTAGGGTATATATTCCCAAGTCGGGATTAGTACTTCTGGTCTTAAAATTACTCTAGATATAGTAGAGGTCCAATGCAATTAACTATACCAGACAGTATTATTGCACCAAGAATTACGAGAGCTCAGCTTAAAATAAAATATACCTCTTCCGAAAGAGAAGTTTTTGTTACTGTTCAAACAGTGAATGTAACTTTCTCAGTTCACTTTTTCTTTGATGGTAAAGTATGGATAGAACTGAACTACGGAAATTTCGACACTACCAACGATACAGTAATTAATCCTCTAATGTAAGAGTAGAACTCAGATTTACTTTCAATGGTTCTACTGTACGTACAGAAGTCTTCAGGAAAACGAATGGAATATAGTGCAGCATTACAAAGTGATCGAAGGAGTTCAGCATAGTTTTATGACTATTCCCAACACGATTATTATCATTCAAAAACCAAATTCAAAAAAAATCATAAAATAAAAGAATAATGACTGGAATTATTTCCATATCGATTCAACGTAATATCGACAGAACAGTAATTGAATATACAATATGATCAGAGTGGGCATAAAAAGAATATTTCAATCTTTAATAATGGTATTTTCCTGTCTGTCTATTTTCACTGTCTTATATTCACAAAATTATACTCCAGGGCAAATAGATAGCGCATTAATAACTAAGTCTGAAAAATTTAGAATAAGAGGCCAAAAAGAGGAATTAATTTGTTTAAATGAAAAATACATTATTATTTCGAAAAATCAAAAGTATCTAAAAGGAGAGATTTTAGGGTATATCAATATTGCTAATATGTATGCAACTGTAGGTGACTATAAAAATTCTTTTTATTATTTGCAGAAGGCTGAAAAAAAAATTAAAAAAATCAATAATGCTTATTTATCTGCAAAACTTTACCAGGAATACGGACAGGTTAATTATGCTATTGGTTTGTACATAAAAGCTTTAAAATACAACGCACTGTCTATTTATTACGGTAAGCTGATTTCCAGTGATAACGAAAAGGAAATATTATCAGGTATTTATGCAAATAGGGCAGATTTTCTACATAATACTCACAGGGATGACTCGTCACTGATTTATTTGCACAGAGCATTAAAAATAAAATCAAGCCCGGTAATCAATTCATTGATAGCGGATTATTATATGGTTTATAAAAGGAATACAGATTCGTCTTCGTATTATTTGAATAATGCATTGGAATTACTGCAGAAAATGAATTACTGGAATATTCAAAGAGGGCAGACCTATTACTATTACGGTAATTTTCTTAGTAAAATGAAAGAGCATGAAAAAGCATTGCTGTATTATAAAAAGTCTGCTGCTATTCTGGAAAGAACCAAGAGGGTGTATAACATTCCTTTGCTATACAGTGCAATATCGAGTACCTATGGGGTTTTAAATGATGAAGAGAAAGAAAAAGAATATCTTGAAAAGTATACCCAACTAAAAGATAGTTTAAGCAGGATAAGCAATGAAAGTGTAAATACTTCAATTGATAAAATTATAGGAGAAAATGAATCTGAAAATATCTCAAAAAAGAATATATTTTTATTTTATAATATTGTAATTTTTTGTCTTGTTGTCATTTTGCTCTTTGTCTATATTCATGATCAAAAGAATAAAGACATCATAAAGCAGAAGGAATTTGAAACGGATATTTTAAAAGAAAAACTCAATAATTCCTACGATTGTATCATTAATCTGGCTAAAAAAAATGATCCTGGTTTTCTCAATAAATTTCAGGAAGCATATCCGGACTTTGTTAAAAAGATGCTTGCAATAAATTCTAATTTGTCAAAATCTGATTTAACTTTTTGTGCAATGATATTGTTGGGATTTACATCAAAAGAGATTGCACAATATACTTTTGTGGAACATCGGTCTGTTCAGAATAAAAAGTACAGGCTTAGGAAAAAAATAAATATTTCTTCAGATGTTGATCTGTATCTTTTCTTTAAAAATCTCTCTGATGATTGGGTGGAGAATAATAAATCAAGGTAGGAGTAATGACTTCTTTGAAATAGATATGTACTGGGGTCTAGAGTTTTGTAGAGGCTGTTTTTTAATGAAGTATCTTCAATGTATATTTATTATAAAAGCATGTGGTGTTATAGATCTGTATAAAAATTTTATAAAATAAAAGATGCATTATTAAAAAGTAACCTATTACAAGCATTTTTTGTTCCTTATACTATTCTTCCCAAATCGGAATTAACACCTATTTTCCTATTAAAATGGCCAAAATAGCGGATTATAGTGTTCCATAGTTTTATTTTAACTTCTAACTAAAAAAACACTCTATTTTTCAAATATTTATTGAATATTATTTTAAAATAGAGTGTTTCACAATAAAACTAATTATAACTATACAAAATATAAATGGATATCTCAACTATTTTTATCTGTATATTTTGCTATCCATTTATATAGTGTAGTTTTTGGGATTTTATAATCATTTATTATTTCTAGCTTCGTTTTTTTTCCGGTTTCAATTTGTTCCAGGATAAATTCTATGATTTCCTTAGTGTAGATATTTTTCCTAAACTCAGGCAAGGAAGATCTTTTTTTATGAGAAGCATTAGCAGGAATTTCCTTTTTCGGAGGAGAAAAGAGTATGAGATGCTGTGAGTAGGCTCGGAAAAAATCATATTCTAACAGTTTGCTCCACCTCAATAATTTGTCAGTTGTAAGATCTTCTTCAAGGAACATTTGTTCAATTTCAGATTCGGTACATTTCATAAAATTACATACTCTCTGCATGTCCAATGCTTCTTCTTGAAACTTAGCTTTAATAGTACTACCAATATGTATTTTTTTAAAGTTCAAAATAAAAAGTATTATATGATTAAAATTTATTCTCGCAAAAAAAGTAAAGTCTTGGGACTTGTTTTCATTGGGTTGATGATAAAAAAGCGTCTGAATTTATCGTGAATGTTTTCACTACACAGCAGACAGATGATATTAATTCCTACTTGAGATTGAGATAATAACAGATAACATTTTTTATCATTTTTGTTCAAATTTAGCACTGATTATTTTCTTATACTAAAATAGCCATACAACATAAGTACATCATTTTCTATCATACATGTAGGATCAAAAAAACTCCCGAAAAACGGGAGTAGCAACTTTGATCAGTAGTATAGATCTCTATAAAATCAAAAATGAAAACTGATTTTGTTATTAAAATATTAAAAATCTATTTTGTTGTAAGAGATAAACCTTAGCTAAATTCTCAATCCAATGAGGTGCTTTTGTTTTTATATACCCAATGTGTCAATAAATTTTCTTAATTTGAATTTATATTTAATATTACAGCTATGTAAAATTATTTATACATCAAAAGTACATCATCGATTTTTTTACTTTAATAATAGGACATCTGGGTAATGAAATTTTTTTTTGATTGAGAAACATTAGGTTTTATTAGGGTTCTATAGTAATTCAATGAACTTATTCCTTATAAATCAAATTCTGTGATTTTTTAATTTGTTATTGTTTTAGTACTATTATTTGTGATGTTTTAATTGATTAATTGATTGGTATATTGTATTTGTAGTAGCAAAGTTTTTTGTTTTAACTAAAATTAGTGAAAATTTTTCAATTGTATAGGTGTTTTTTTATAATTTTATGGAAGCGGAATTGCAATGTGTAATTGGATTGAAAAATTTATTATACATATCCTGTTAAGTTGTTTTTATGTATTAAGTATTGATGTCACTTTTTGTCACTTTAGAAACTTATTATAAAATTTACTATGCCAACACTAAAGCTTAATCAATTTTCGAAAATATTGCTAAGCATCCTAATATGCCTGATATACCTTCCATTTTTTAATTTACTCTATTCTCAGACCTATACTCCTCAATATATAGATAGTATGCTGATAAAAGTTAATGAGGATTTAAGGGTAAGCGGTAGAAAGAAAGAATTGATTAACCTTAATAATAAATTTTGCAATATCAGTAAAAAGCAGGATTATGTAAAAGGAGAGGTACTTTCATATATTAATTTGGGGAATATTTATGCTACCGTTGGAATGTATGAGAAAGCATTCCAATATCTGCATATTGCTGAAGAAAATCTAGAAGGAGTTGATGATTATTATGTGCATACAAAATTATATCAGGAGTACGGTCAGGCCAATTATGTGATAGGTCTTTATAAAAAAGCAATTAAGTATAATTCAAAATCAATTTATTATGGTAAACAAATAAAGAATAAGCGCGATCGAGAAATTTTATCGGTGGTTTATGCAAACAGGGCTGACTTTTTAAGAGAAACCAATTCAATTGATTCTTCGTTAATCTATTTACATAAAGCTTTAGAGATAAAACCTACACCGGTTATCAATTCCACGATTGCTAATCACTATCTGCTTTTTGCTAAAAATGAGGATTCGGCACAAATGTATTTTAACAGAGCGTTTTCTCTTTTAAAACAAAGAGAGTACTGGGATCCTCAGAGAGCTCTTACTTATTTCTATTATGGGAATTTTTTATTTGAAAGACAGGATTATACTTCGGCTTTAGATTATTATATTAAATCAGTAGAAATACTCAAAAAAACCCAAAGAATTTATCAGGTTCCCGTATTATACCAAGCTATTGCTAAGACCTATAAAGAATTAAACAACGGCTCAAAAGAAAAGTATTATCTGGAGAAATATACTAAATTAAATGATAGTCTGGAAAAGGTTTGGGATGAATCAATAAATACTTCTGTTGATAAAATGACCCAGGAAAAGGAGAAAGATGATATAGAAAAACAGCATTCCATCATTATATACAATATAATCGTTTTTGCATTATTAGGTACTATTGTAATTGTGTATTTTTTCTATCGTAAAAGAATTGCGAGAAAACATAGAATAATAGAGAAGAAAGAATTAGAGACAGAATTTTTAATAAAAAAAATGTCTGCTAATGATGAAAGGCTGATATCTTTAGCCAAGAAAAATGATCCTTTATTTTTTAATGAATATCAAAGTGTTTATCCTGGGTTAATTGAAAGGCTTTTTGAAATTAATTCAAAGCTGTCAATAAACGAACTTTCTTTTTGTGCCATGATACACCTGGGTTTTTCTTCTAAAGAAATCGCTCAATATAGTTTTATGCAGCACAGATCAGTACAAACAAAGAAAAACAGATTACGAAAAAAATTAAATATTCCATCCGACGTGGATATTTACTTTTTTTTACAAGGTCTAAGTTCCAAATAGTATTTTGGAGATTTTGACGGGACTTTTAGGAATAAGTTGTTTGAAAATAAAAAGCTTCCTTAAAGAGAAGCTTTTTACTTTGTAATGTCAGAAATTTGAAGTTTCAGCTCTGAAAAGTTAGTAATTGTTAGTTCATACAAGGGATTGGTGAGCTTTCCAAAACCATATTTACAGAAAATGAATGGTAATCCATTGGAATTAGCTGAATCATAATCGGTTTGAGTATCGCCAATGTATACTGAGTTTTCAATGGATAATTGATTTCTTTCCATGAGAAGCTGTATGTTTTCAGATTTATTTTTTTGGGTTCGTCCGTGAGACTCAAAATCAACAAACAGATCATTGAATTGATAATACTCTAAAAATGATTCAATATACCCATCCTGACAGTTGCTTACGATGAAAAGGGAACAGGTTCTGGACAGACTCTTTAAAGTTTCTTCCACACCATCATATAAGATTCCGCCTTCCTGGTGAAGTGTTTTATTTTCTTCTGCTACAATTTCAGAAAGGATTTTCCTGGCTTGCAGATCCGAAATACCGGGAACAATATCTTTTATAATATCGTGCGCTAATAATCCCATATACTGATCCATATCTTCAGGTTTCAGGGCTTTTTTGATCAGCTGATGTTTACCCAATATTTCATTCCATATTTTGATGATCGTAGCTCTGGAATCCCATAATGTTCCATCCAGATCGAAGATTAGATTTTTTGTTTTCAAAATGATAGTTGTTGGATTAATGTAAATATATAACGGTTAAAAACTACAAAATCATGCTCAGCTGCACTCTTTTTCTTGCTTCATCCACTTCCGTTACCTTTACGCGAACATGCTGATGAAGTTTTACCACTTCATTGACATCGGGTACAAAACCGTCTTTAAGCTGGGAAATATGAACCAGTCCGCTTTCTTTAATTCCAAGATCTACAAAACACCCAAAAGCGGTAATATTATTGACAATTCCTGGAAGGATCATCCCTGCTTTTAGATCTTTGATGCTTTTAACATTCGGATCGAACTCAAATACTTTTGCCGCCTTTCTTGGGTCCAGTCCTGGCTTCTCAAGTTCTTTTAAAATATCTTTAATTCCTAAAATTCCTATTTCGCCTGTAATGTAGTTTTCTGGTTTTACCAAGGCTATTTTTTCTTTGTTGGCTATCAGTTCATTGGTTTTAATACCTAAATCTTTTGCCATTTTCTCAACAATTCCATAAGCTTCGGGGTGTACAGCAGAGTTGTCCAACGGGTTTTGTGCATTAGATATTCTTACAAAAGCAGCGGCTTGCTGGAAGGCTTTTTCTCCAAGTCTTGGAACTTTTTTAAGCTGTTTTCTGTCTTCAAATGCGCCGTTTTCAGTACGGTAATTCACAATGTTTTCTGCCATTTTCTCTCCGATTCCTGAAACATAGCTTAAAAGTGACTTACTGGCGGTATTTAAATTAATTCCCACAGAGTTTACACATTTCATCACCGTAGAATCCAGCTCATTTTTCAGTTGAGTCTGATCTACATCATGCTGATATTGTCCAACACCAATAGATTTGGCATCAATCTTTACTAATTCAGCCAGAGGATCAGAAAGTCTTCTTCCGATGGAAACTGCTCCGCGTACCGTTACGTCATACGAAGGAAACTCATCTCTTGCAATTTTACTTGCAGAATAGACTGATGCTCCAGCCTCTGAGACTACAAAAACCTGCAAAGGTTTATCAAATGCAATTTTTTTGATAAAGAATTCTGTTTCACGGCTTGCTGTTCCATTACCAATAGAAATAGCTTCAATATTATAAGCATTGACCATGGACCGGATTTTTTTCATAGCCATTCCGCTTTCATTCTGTGGAGCGTGAGGGTAGAGGGTTTCGTTGTGCAGTAAGTCTCCCTTTTCATCCAGGCACACTACCTTACATCCGCTTCGGTAGCCGGGATCTATTGCCAGAATCCTTTTTTCTCCTAAAGGTGGGGCAAGAAGGAGCTGGCTTAAGTTCTCAGAGAAAATTTCAATCGCTTTTTGGTCTGCTTTTTCTTTGGCTTCCTGTAGGGCTTCATTGGAAATCGCAGGTTCCAGAAGTCTTTTGTAGCTGTCTTTTATTGCCAGTGCAATCTGCTCTGAACTTTCGTTATTGGATTTGATAATAGCCTTTTCAATAAAATCAATAGCCTCTTCTTTGTCTATGCCTACATTTGTTTTTACAAAACCTTCTGCTTCTGCTCTCAGCATGGCCAGAAGCCTGTGAGAAGGTGTTCTGCCAAGGCTTTCTTCCCACTCAAAATATTGGGAGAATTTCTGTGCTTCTTCCTCATCTTTTTTAGCTTTTACCACCTTGGAGGTAATTACTGCTTTGCGTTGAAATAGTCTGCGAAGGTTCTTGCGGACATACATGTTTTCATTGATCCATTCTGCCATAATGTCTCTCGCTCCCTGTAGTGCTTCTTCTTCTGAATTAACTTCATTGTTAATATATTTTGAAGCCAAAAACTGCAGATCGTTATTTTTTTGGCTCATGATGATTTTGGCTAAAGGTTCCAGCCCTTTTTCCTTGGCAGCATCCGCTTTGGTTTTTTTACGCTTTTTGAAAGGCAGATAAAGGTCTTCCAGCTCCTGGATATCAAAGCTTTCTTCTATTCTCTGTTGCAGTTCAGGAGTCAATGCATTCTGTTCTTCTATTGATTTTAAAATAGATTCCTTTCTCTTGACAATGTCTTCAAATTGCTTACTGATCTTTGAGATCTGTTCGATCTGAATTTCATCAAGGTTTCCGGTTTTATCTTTTCGATAACGGGAAATAAAAGGAATGGTACAATCTTCAGATAATAGTTGTAACGTATTGTTGATGCTCTTTTCGGAAATATTGAGATGTCTCTGGATAAATTCTACGGTCGTCATTGTTCTGTTTTCGGATAGCTAAAATAGCATTTTAAAACGAAAAAAGGCGAGTTGCCCCGCCTTGAATGTTTTCACAACGGAATAATCCTTATTGTGAATTGCTTTTTTAAATATCTAGTAAAATAAAAATCCCACGGAGTACGCAGGATTAAAGATTTTCTTCGGCTTTTAGCCTTATTGTGAATTGCTTTTCAAAATTATTAATACAAATATAGAAAAGTTTTTTTAATCTGGTTTTATGGGAAACCGTATAAATTTTATTATTTTTCTATTTATTTTTATAAAATATCAAAACTAATCATCATGAGTAAAATATTAGGAGTTGATCTTGGAAGTAACAGTTCTGGATGGGCAATTAGAAATTTAGACTTAGAAGGCAATCAGATAGAAGATTTTGGAGTTATTACTTTTGAGAAAGGTGTTGCTTCAGAAAAAGGTAACGAGTTTCCTAAAGTTCAGAAAAGAACAGAGAGCAGAGGTAAAAGAAGGAATTATCAGGCGGAAAAATACAGAAAGTTTGGAATTTTGCAATTTCTTATTGAAAGAAATATGTGTCCTCTGCCTATCGAAAATTTTAATAATTGGAAAACGTACAGAAAAGGAAAGAAAAGAGAGTATCCTCAATCCGAAGAATTCCTGAATTGGATAAGATTTGATTTTGATGGTGACGGTTTACCGGACTTTCATTTGTTTGGAAAAGACAAAAACGAGAGTTATTACGTTTTCAGAGCCTTCGCAGGCAATCCGCAATATAAAGATGTATTTACAAATGATCCTCAAATTTTAGGAAGAGTTTTTTATCAGCTTGTTCAAAGAAGAGGTTTCAAAGGAAGAGATGAGGAAGAAGCTAAGACGATGTTAACCGGAAGTGATAAGAACGGAACAAAAGGAAGAAATGATATTGAGGAATATTTAGATAAACATAAAACTTTAGGCGCTGCACTGTATCATTATCAAAAAGACTTCGGAGGAAGAATAAGACAAAGATATAACTTAAGAAAAGACAGTGAAGTAGAATTAAAATGGATTTGTGATTTACACGATATTTCTAAGGATGACTATTCTAAACTATGGAAAGCCATCATCTGGCAACGTCCTTTAAGAACACAGAAAGGATTAATTGGAAACTGTATTTATGAAAAGGGAAAAAAGCGGGTGGCTGTAAGCCATCCGCTGTATGAGGAATATAGAACCTGGGTTTTTATTAATAACTTAAATATTATTCCACCTGTAGATGAAAATAAACAGGAGTACATTCAAACTAAAATTTATCCACTATTTTATAAATCAAAACCTGATTTTGAACTAACTGAAATTGATAAGCAGCTAAAGAAAGACGGTGCTAAAAGGACATCAAAGCATCAAGAAAAAACTAAAGTTCTTTCTGTAAAATTACTTAAACAATTTCAGGATGTTTTTGGAGAAGACTGGAAAGACCTACTAAAATGGGATATCAACGGAGAAAGAAGCTCACAGCCTGTCAAAAAATCTCATACCGAATATACTTTTGAAGATGTTTGGCATGTCCTAATGACTTTTGACGGACAAGAAAATCTTAAGAAATTTGCTTTAGAAAAGCTGAATTTAGATGAAGAAAAAGCAAATAAATTTTCTAAAATCAAATTACAACAAGGCTTCGCAACTTTAAGCCTTTCCGCGATTAAGAAAATTCTTCCCTATTTACAAAAAGGTTTCTTATACAGCCACGCAGTATATATGGCTAATTTATATAGAATGCTTGGAGCAAATGAAATTTCAGAAACATTGATTAATCATTTTTCTGAAGAGATTTCTCAGATTTTAAATCAGGATTCAGCGAACAGAAAAAATGCGGCAATTGTCAATAGTTTGATATCAGAAATGGTTAATGATGAAAACCGCTACTATATTAACGATGAAAGAGATTTGGATAGTACTGAAAACAAGCTTATTTTAAAAAGTATTATTGACAATTACGGACAGGAAAGCTGGGATAAACTGGATGAAGAAACTAAAGGTAATATCATTGATTATGTTTCAGCAAAATATCTTGAATTTCTAAAGAAATCACTTTTTGAAAAAAAGAACCTTTTTGTACAGCCTGAAAGAATTGATGAAAAGATATTTAATTTTTTAAAAGAAACTTATCATGTTTCAGACGAGATGAAAAAATATCTTTGGCATCCGTCTGAACAGGAAAATTATGCGGTAGCTGAAAATTATTTAGAATATTTGGTAGGAAAGAAAAAATATTATGTTAAAGAAAAAAACAGAAGCGGTTTCTTAACAAGAAATCCTGATGCAGAGTTTGAAGGTCGGGAAATTAAATTATTAGGAAATCCGGAGCCATTAAGTAATGGATTTAAAAATCCTATGGCATTGAAGTCTCTCCATAAATTGAAAAATTTGGTGAATTATCTTTTACAGACAGGAAAGATAGATGAAGATACAAAAGTGGTGATTGAGATTGCCAGAGAGCTTAATGATAAAAATAAAAGAAAGGCCATTGAAATTTGGCAGAAGGAAAGGGAGAAAGAAAATGATACTTACAGAAAGGAATTGGCAGTTTATCGTGAAGAATTTCCTAATGTTAATCTTATCGATGAAGATACATTAGTCCGTAAAATCAGATTATGGCACGAACAAAATAAGATTTGTCTTTATACTGGTAAACCAATTTCTTTTTCTGATTTAATTATGGGTAACAAATATGATTTTGAGCATACGATTCCTGCCAGTATCAGTTTCGATAACGAATTGAAAAATCTCACTATTGCTGACTCGGCTTATAATCGTTTACAAAAAGGAAAAAAGTTCCCAACACAATTAGTTAATTATGATACTGAACAGGTTATAAATGGTGAAAGCTATAATCCGATACTAAGGAATATCGAATTTCTTTTTGGAGAAAGAAAAGTGGAATATAAAGAGTTAAAAGGTAAAACAGAGAAAATAGTTACCTGGAAGAAGGTTGAGGAGCTTGAAAAACTATTTGATGAATGGAAAAAGAAGGCTTCCTATGCAAGTACAAAAGAGTACAAAGATTCTTGTATTGTAAAGTATCATACCATAAAAATGGATTTGGATTATTTAAAAGGCAAATTAGCCACTTTTACGATTACAGAATATAAAGCAGGATGGAGAAACAATCAGTTGAGAGATACTCAGATTATCACCAAGTACGCTTTGCCATATTTTAAAACTCTGTTTAAAAGAGTTTCTGTGGAAAAAGGTGGAGTTACTGATATCTTTAAGAAAGTTTATAAAGTACAGTCAAAAGATTCTAAAAAGGATAGAAGCATACACAGTCATCACGCTCAGGATGCCGCAATTCTTACATTAATTCCAAATGCTTTTCATAGAGAAAGAATTATTAAAGCTTATCAAAACGAAATTGATAACAGAACAGGCAAAACCTATCACGAACTTCCTATGGATTGGGATAACTTTTCTGAAAATTATATTTTGGAGCTAAAAGATAAGGTTTTAATTAATAACCTTACGGATAGCCGAACTATTACTCAAACATCTAAAATAATAAGAAAAAGAGGAAAAATAGTTTATGATATAGACAAATCAGGAAACAGGAAAAAACGAGTTGCAAAAGGTGATACAATTCGTGGACAGCTGCACGGAGAGACCTTTTATGGAGCTATCAAACAGCCTGTAAGAGATGAAGATAATAAGATTTTGTTTGATGAAAATAAAAAAATGATTCTTAAAGATGAAATTTATTTAGCTGTCAGAAAACCCCTGGTTTATAAAAAAGATGCTAATTCTTCAGGATTCAAAAGCCTTGAAGAAGTTGAAAAAGCAATTGTTGATAAAGATTTGTTTAAAATAATTAAAAGACAAGCTGAAGAAACAGATTTTAAAACAGCTTTGACAGAAGGTGTTTATATGCTTGATAAAAAAGGTAATAAAGTTAATAGAATCAGAACAATACGCTGTTTCGAAAATGGATTAAAATATGCTACGGCAATTAAAGTTCATAATCACAGTTTTGTCTCAGATAAAGACTACAAAAAATCTACATTAGCGACTAATGGTGAGAACACGTATTGTCTGTTTTACAAAAGTGATTCCGGTAAAGCAATGAGAATTCTTTCTATAGTAGACATAGCGGAACTTAAATTAAAAAATGTTCAAAATCTTTTTACCGAGCCGGAGTTTTCAAATTTTGAAACAGGAAAAGGGAAAAATAAAACATATTTACCTCTTTATTCAGTTTTAAAAAGCGGTGATAAAGTCTTGTTTTATAAAGAAAGTATATACGAATTAAAAGATTTGAAAAAAGAGGAATTATCTAATAGAATGTTCAGAATGTATCAGTTTGAAAAAGATGGAAGAATAAAATTTAAACACCATTTGGCTGCAGGAATTGATACAGAACTCAAAAAAGATAATCCAGAATATTCATTTATTAATTTTGATGAAAAGCAAATTTTTCTAAGACTAAGTCAAGGACAATGGAATTTTGCAATAGAAGGAAGAGATTTTGAGATGTATATTGATGGTACAATAAAATGGAATTTCTAATATGATCACCCGCTCCATCTACATCGGCAATCCCGCTTATCTTAAACTCAAAGACGAGCAGATGAAAATCCTCTGCCCGGAAACCAAAACGGAAAAGGGGAGTGTCCCTGTGGAAGATTTGGGATTATTGATGCTGGATCATTATCAGATTACTATTTCGCACCATCTGATTCAGAAAATGATGGGCAATAATGTCGTGGTGGTGAGTTGTGATGCCCATCATTTACCGCACGGAATAATGCTTCCGCTGTACGGACATACCGAACATTCCGATCGGGTAAAAGATCAGCTGGAAGCCAGTGAACCACTGAAAAAGCAGCTCTGGAAACAGACGGTGGAATGTAAAATTGAAAATCAGAAAAATGTTCTGATGAAACTGGGGAATTATTACGAACCGATGATTGAATATCAGAGAAACGTAAAGTCCGGCGATATAACGAATATGGAGGGGATTGCGGCGCAGCATTACTGGAAATATCTCATCAGTCTGGATTTTCTGAGACAGCGTTTTGGAGATTCACCCAATCAGTTCTTTAATTTCGGGTATGCGGTTCTTAGAAGTATTGTCGCCAGAGCTATTGTGGAAACTGGATTGCTGCCTGTTCTTGGTATTTTTCATAAAAATAAATACAATCCGTACTGTCTTGCAGACGATTTGATGGAACCTTACCGTCCATTTGTTGATTTACTGGTGATGCAGTGGCTGAAAATTCATCCTGATACGGAAGAACTGTCGAAAGAATTTAAAGCACATATCCTGCAGATTGCAACCAAAGATGTGAGCATAGATGATAAAACAAGGCCATTGCTGGTTGCTGTAAAAACAACGGCTTCGTCACTTTACAAATGCTATACAGGAGAAAAACGGCTAATCTCTTATCCTCAACTGCTATGAATGCCGAAAGGTTTAATGCATACCGAATTATGTGGGTTTTAGTATTATATGACCTCCCGACCGAAACGAAAGCGAATATGAAAGATGCAAACCGCTTTCGGAAGGCATTAATTGATGATGGCTTTACGTTATTTCAGTTTTCGATGTATGTACGCCACTGTCCAAGCCGTGAAAATGCAGAAGTACATATCAAAAGAGTGAAATTTATGTTGCCGAAAGCCGGAAAAGTTGCTATTATGTGCATTACGGATAAACAGTTTGGAGACATCGAGATCTTTTTTGCCAGAAATAAAGAAGAACCGCCCCCTACCTTTCAGCAACTCGAATTATTCTAAATTTTAAATTCTAAATACAAAAATAATCTACTGATTTTCAGTAGATTATTTTTTTGAGGCTGTGACTCATCACGAAGATAATAATTTTTGAAAGCAATTCACAACGAATGCGACCAAATCCAGTTGAAGAACGTGGCTGTGACTCATCACGAAGATAATAATTTTTGAAAGCAATTCACAACGGTTGTGGGGAAATGTAATTGGAACTGCTAGCTGTGACTCATCACGAAGATAATAATTTTTGAAAGCAATTCACAACCAGGGGGATTTCCTAATGTGAGATTTGATGGCTGTGACTCATCACGAAGATAATAATTTTTGAAAGCAATTCACAACGTAACAAATTTTCACTATATTAGAGGTAAAGCTGTGACTCATCACGAAGATAATAATTTTTGAAAGCAATTCACAACTTATTGTTGTCTTCATCCTCTACCCATTCAGCTGTGACTCATCACGAAGATAATAATTTTTGAAAGCAATTCACAACTGAAGCCTTGCATCTGATGATCTGACACCAGCTGTGACTCATCACGAAGATAATAATTTTTGAAAGCAATTCACAACGCTTATTTTACTGGGGGTTTTTTAATTAGAGCTGTGACTCATCACGAAGATAATAATTTTTGAAAGCAATTCACAACTGCTTTATTTCAAACTTTGGAATAACCTTTGCTGTGACTCATCACGAAGATAATAATTTTTGAAAGCAATTCACAACCAAATAGGATAATGACATATGAGTCAGATCGCTGTGACTCATCACGAAGATAATAATTTTTGAAAGCAATTCACAACCACATCTCCAATCAATAATTTCATAAAACCGCTGTGACTCATCACGAAGATAATAATTTTTGAAAGCAATTCACAACTCTTTCTCTGATGATTTATTAAAGAGAGTTGCTGTGACTCATCACGAAGATAATAATTTTTGAAAGCAATTCACAACTTCAGAAGAACAACAAACTGAAATTTTAAAGCTGTGACTCATCACGAAGATAATAATTTTTGAAAGCAATTCACAACGCTTCCCACGTTGCAATATTTTCTTCCCAAGCTGTGACTCATCACGAAGATAATAATTTTTGAAAGCAATTCACAACTTGGCATCCTGCCAGGTGTTTTCACACCAAGCTGTGACTCATCACGAAGATAATAATTTTTGAAAGCAATTCACAACTACGATCCTAAAGCTCCTCACAATCAAATCGCTGTGACTCATCACGAAGATAATAATTTTTGAAAGCAATTCACAACTACAGCAGTGTGTTTACTTATTAGAATACTGCTGTGACTCATCACGAAGATAATAATTTTTGAAAGCAATTCACAACGATAAGCGTGAGGCTTACACCATACTATGGCTGTGACTCATCACGAAGATAATAATTTTTGAAAGCAATTCACAACTAAAAGGTGGCAGCATTATCGATGATGCAAGCTGTGACTCATCACGAAGATAATAATTTTTGAAAGCAATTCACAACTATACCACTTGATTTGTATCCGACGTAATAGCTGTGACTCATCACGAAGATAATAATTTTTGAAAGCAATTCACAACCAGGGAGAAAAACAAGGAAAAAATAAGGCAGCTGTGACTCATCACGAAGATAATAATTTTTGAAAGCAATTCACAACCTTCAAGACTATTTGTTAAAATCGGAGGCTGCTGTGACTCATCACGAAGATAATAATTTTTGAAAGCAATTCACAACGAGAAGATGCACTAGTATTCGTTATTATAGGCTGTGACTCATCACGAAGATAATAATTTTTGAAAGCAATTCACAACTAGTAGCAAATTAAAACATTATGAAAAATAGCTGTGACTCATCACGAAGATAATAATTTTTGAAAGCAATTCACAACTCCGGTGGTCTTTTGGTTTTTATATTCAAAGCTGTGACTCATCACGAAGATAATAATTTTTGAAAGCAATTCACAACCTAATTGTTGCAAGATTTGTATAATTGAGGGCTGTGACTCATCACGAAGATAATAATTTTTGAAAGCAATTCACAACCCTACCCTTTAACTTGCGAAAGTTAATATAGCTGTGACTCATCACGAAGATAATAATTTTTGAAAGCAATTCACAACCAGACTTATCGCCCTCATTATCATGCTATTGCTGTGACTCATCACGAAGATAATAATTTTTGAAAGCAATTCACAACCCTCCATAAGAGTATTTAAATTTCTATTCTGCTGTGACTCATCACGAAGATAATAATTTTTGAAAGCAATTCACAACAGTTCCTTCTTGTAAAGCTTTATTAAGTTCGCTGTGACTCATCACGAAGATAATAATTTTTGAAAGCAATTCACAACCAAGACTGGATGAAGTTTACAGCTGCTGAAGCTGTGACTCATCACGAAGATAATAATTTTTGAAAGCAATTCACAACCAATAAGGCAATTCGGAAACACAAAGCAGGGCTGTGACTCATCACGAAGATAATAATTTTTGAAAGCAATTCACAACCTTCGTACAACTGAGGTTTCGACTTTTCTAGGTGTGACTCATCACGAAGATAAGAATATCCGCAAATGGCTTTTATCATTACAAATAATAAAAATACCACATTTCTTGATGTATGTTAAGGGATCTCCAAGTAGGTTTTTCTATTTTTGTACGCGAAAACAACAAAATTTCAATAAACTTTTTTAAAACAGTTCAATATGAAAAAAATTAGCGTAATTGCATTAGTAGGAGTAGGATTGCTTTTAGCATCATGTAATAAAGAAAAATCAGCAGAGTCTGCAGCGACAGCTCAGGAGCAGACAGTAGCTGAAAGCAAAGGTGAAATACTGGCAGTGGATACAGTAGCTTCAGTAGTGAACTGGAAAGCTTTCCACAAAGGAGGGATGGCACCTCGTTGGGGAACACTTACGGTAAAGTCTGGAGACATCAGTGTTGATGCAGGTCAGGTTGCAGCAGGAAATTTTATTATTGATATGAATTCTATTAAAGTAGACCCGGCTTCAGTAACAGAAAAAGATAAAAAGCCGGCTGATCTTGAAGCTCACCTTAAAAATCCTGATTTCTTTGATGTAGCGAAAAACCCTACTTCAGATTTCAAAATTACAAGTGTTACAGATTTGAAAGAAGCACCAAAAGATGCTGTAGCAGGAGCTAATAAAACGGTAAGCGGAAACCTTACTTTATCAGGAAAAACAATGAATGTTACTTTCCCTGCGAAAGTAGAGGTAGCTGAAAATTCAGCAGCTATTCAGGCTAAGTTTACTGTGAACAGAGCAGATTGGGGACTTAAATTCGGTACTTCTGAAGCAGATCCGGCAGAATGGATGATCAGCAAAGATATCGAGATTGCTATCGACGTAAAAGCTAAAAAATAAGTTATTTAAACTTTAATAACAACAAGAGCTGTCTTCATGAAGGCAGCTCTTTTTTATTTTAGATTTTTTGCTCAAGTAGATAAAAAAATTAATTGATAATCTTAGAATTCTGAATTCTTACACAAAATTCACTTCCAAGATACAAAGGATTGCCATGTTTCTCAGACCAGAATCCATCCAGAACGTCTTTGCTGAGGCAGCGGTAAACAGCAACTCCTTTATAGATTTTATCATCTTCTCCTTTGTAGTTGAAATTAATCACTAAAATCTGGTCTTTGTAAAATCCTGTTCCATTTTGCTGATGGTCGCCAATCATCCATTGGGCAATAATACGGTTGTTTTCATCAATAGTTAAGGTTAATATTCCATGATAAGATGAATGGGAAGACTCTTCCTGATTACTTCCTTCAATTGAATAGCTTCCTGCAAGATCCTGTACCGTCATTGAATTGTTTTTAAGAAGGACAAATTTAAAAAAATCTTATTCTGATAAAACTGCAACATGATAAATAAGTATAAATTTTAGAGTTGTTCCATGTACAAATTAAGCTTTACTTTTGCAGTAAATTAATTTTAGAATGATTCCTTTTCTGTTGATAATGAACCTTATTACATTTGGTGTCTTTGGTTTTGATAAATGGCAAGCCCAAAAACATCAGTGGAGAATTTCAGAAAATACTCTTTTATTACTCTCAATTTTAGGCGGAATTTTAGGAGCTGCTTCCGGAATGATTCTTTTTAATCACAAAGTTTCCAAAAAGTCCTTTCTAATGAAATTCGTTCTTGTGGTTTTAATTAATCTGGTGTTTTTTTATCGATTGATAAGGCATTGATATTAAAAATGTTAAATGTTTTAATATTACGTTTGGTGTTATATTTTTATCATGCTAATAACAAACAACATGAAACATCTCAAAAAAATCTCCAGAACTGAAATTGAAATTGTTACAAAGAGGAATTATTAAAGGAATGGTAAGATATAAAGATGCCGATACATGTGCTGTAAGATGGGTTGGGGAACCGGATTCTCCAGTAATTGCGGTGAGTTTGATATTATATGCGGAGAACCACCTGCAGTAGATCCATGCGAAGTACAGATCTGCATATAGATAGGATAAAGAGTGTTTTTTGAACACTCTTTTTTTATTGTCTTGTAAATAAGTATTTTGAACAAATTATTAAATATTTTGATAACTAAATATTTTTTCATTAAAAATCACTACTTTTGCACCCGTAAAAATCTTTTATGCAAAACATTAGAAATATTGCGATTATCGCACACGTTGACCACGGAAAGACGACTTTGGTTGACAAGATCATTCACGCTACCAACATTTTCAGAGAAAATCAGGAGAGTGGGGAGTTAATTATGGATAACAACGATCTTGAAAGAGAAAGAGGGATCACTATCTTATCCAAGAATATTTCTGTTACTTATAAAGACACAAAAATTAACGTAATTGATACTCCGGGTCACGCCGATTTTGGTGGAGAAGTAGAAAGAGTATTGAAAATGGCTGATGGAGTTATTTTGTTGGTGGATGCGTTCGAAGGACCAATGCCACAAACGAGATTCGTACTTCAGAAAGCTTTGGAATTAGGATTGAGACCATTAGTGGTTATCAACAAAGTAGATAAACCAAACTGTCGTCCGGACGAAGTTCACGATAAAGTATTTGACCTGTTCTTCAACCTTGAAGCTACAGAAGAACAATTGGATTTCCCTACGTTCTATGGATCTTCAAAACAAGGATGGTTCAACACTTCATTAGAGCAGACTGAAGATATCTTACCACTATTAGACGGTATTTTACAATATGTTCCTGAACCGAAAGTAACAGAAGGAAATCTTCAGATGCAGATTACTTCTCTTGACTTCTCTTCTTTCTTAGGAAGAATTGCAATCGGGAAGGTTACAAGAGGTGAGATCAAAGAATCTCAATGGATTGGTCTTGCTCAGGCAGAAGGTAAAATCGTAAAAGGAAAAGTAAAAGAACTTTACGTTTTCGAAGGATTAGGAAAGAAAAAAGTAACTGAAGTAAAAGCAGGAGATATCTGTGCTGTAGTAGGTTTCGATGCTTTCCAGATTGGTGATTCTTTCGTTGATCTTGAAAACCCTGAGCCATTGGAAAGAACAGCAATTGACGAGCCTACGCTAAACATGACGTTCTCTATCAACAACTCACCTTTCTTCGGTAAAGACGGTAAATATGTTACTTCTAACCACCTTAAAGAAAGATTAACAAAAGAATTAGAGAAAAACCTTGCATTAAGAGTTCAGCAGACTGACGATGCCAATACATTCCTTGTATTCGGTAGAGGTATTCTTCACTTATCAGTTTTGATTGAAACAATGAGAAGAGAAGGATATGAAATGACAATTGGTCAGCCACAGGTTATCTTCAA
Source organism: Chryseobacterium sp. FG46 (assembly GCF_057809135.1). Lineage (NCBI taxonomy): Bacteria > Pseudomonadati > Bacteroidota > Flavobacteriia > Flavobacteriales > Weeksellaceae > Chryseobacterium > Chryseobacterium sp. FG46. The sequence goes on from NZ_JBMDJJ010000015.1 coordinate 96,482, forward strand.
AGAAATAGACGGTGAGAAATGTGAGCCTTATGAATCTTTGGTTGTTGACGTTCCTGAAGAATTTGCTTCAAGAGTTATCGACCTGGCAACGCAGAGAAAAGGTGACCTTCACATCATGGAAACTAAAGGTGAAATGCAGCACATGGAGTTCGAAATTCCTTCAAGAGGTTTAATCGGATTACGTTCTCAGATGTTAACAGCTACTGCTGGTGAAGCTATCATGGCACACCGTTTCACAGAGTACAAGCCTTTCAAAGGTGCTATTCCTGGAAGAAACAATGGAGTTCTGATCAGCAAAACTACAGGTCCTGCTACAGAATATTCTATTGCTAAACTACAGGATAGAGGTAAGTTCTTCGTAGATCCGGGTGAGGAAATCTACACAGGAATGATCATCGGTGAACAAAACAAACCTGGAGACCTTGTAGTAAATATCGTAGAAGCAAAACAGCTGAACAACATGAGAGCTTCAGGAAAAGATAAAGATACAGGTGTTGCTCCGAAAATCTTATTCTCTCTGGAAGAATGTATGGAATACATCCAGGGTGATGAAGCGATTGAGGTAACTCCGAACTTCATCAGAATGAGAAAGAAAATCCTTTCTGAAGAAGAAAGAAAAAGAGTAGAAAGATCTGCAAAAGCATAATCAAAATCTTATACATAAAATCAAAGCCTCGATTTTCGAGGCTTTTTTTCTATACCTACCCATTAATTGCTTATTTTGGCATAATAATCTCTGAAAAATAAAAGTAAATTTTTAAAGCAGTTTTGTGACTATGAGAATGAAAAAATTAAAACTTATCGTTTTATTGGGCGTTTTTGCATCTTACACTACCTCATGTTCCGTTCAGAACAATGTTGTAAAAACACCTTCCACGAAGAATCCGACAAAACCTACCAACAATACAACTCCACCAAAAGTAAATCCGGTAGCTGTAAAACCGACAACAGGAACTGCCGCCTCAACTGACGAAAACTTCAGAACCAATCTTCCCGAAATCAAAAGAGAATTCCGCGGAGCATGGATTGCCAGTGTAGCCAATATCAACTGGCCTTCGAGAAATGACCTTACAGTAGATCAGCAGAAGGCAGAAGCAATCAGTATGCTTGATATGCTGAAAGATAATAATTTCAATGCGGCTATTTTCCAGATCAGACCTTCTGCAGATGCACTTTATACAAGTAATATCGAACCATGGTCTTATTTCCTGACCGGAGAAACAGGAATGGCTCCATCTCCAAATTATGATCCGCTACAGTTCTGGATCGAAGAAGCTCATAAAAGAGGCTTGGAACTTCATGTCTGGTTAAACCCTTACCGTGCCCATCATACCAACGGTGGAGCAGTAAATAAGCTGTCAATGGCCAACAAACTGTCCGATATTGTTGTAAGACTAAAGAATGGAATGTACTGGTTTGATCCCGCTAATCCGAAAACACAAGGCCATGTTTCCAATGTAGTGAAAGATATTGTAAAAAGATACGATATTGATGCTGTGCATTTCGACGATTATTTCTACCCGTATGCTACCTATAATAAAGGTGCGGATTTTCCGGATAATGCAAGCTGGAGTGCCTATGTAAGCAACGGAGGTACTTTATCCAGAGCAGATTGGAGAAGAGATAATGTGAATAAATTTGTAGAACGTATCTATAAAGAAATTCATGCAGAAAAAAATAATGTAAGATTCGGGATTAGCCCGTTTGGAATCTGGAAACCCGGATATCCTGCAGGAATTGTAGGGTCTTCTCAGTATGACGAACTGTATGCAGATGCTAAACTTTGGTTAAATAAAGGCTGGGTAGATTATTTCTCACCACAGCTGTACTGGCCGGTAGATTCCAAAGGGCAAAGCTTTGAAGCCTTGTTAAGCTGGTGGCAGTCTGAAAATACAATGAACCGTCACTTGTGGCCGGGATTGAATACTGTTGAGATTAAAGTTTCAGACCGTCCGGCTGAAATCAAAAACCAGATTGCTATTTCCAGAAATATTCTTAAAAATGATGCCGGAGAAATTCACTGGAGCATTGCCGGACTTACCAAAAATCCTAATATGCTGCCTGCTTTGAAAAGCGGACCATACCGTGAAAAAGCATTAGTTCCCAAATCTCCATGGATTAAAACTGTTCCGTTACAAACTCCTACCTTATTTATTGCTGATAACGGAAGCTTTGCTCAGACAAGCTGGAGTACCAAAAATACAGCCGATGTATTTTTATGGGTACTTTTCACTCAGTACAACGGAGTATGGCAAACAGAAATTCTGACATTGGATACGCTTTCAAAAGATATTCCCAAATCTAAAGACGGGAAAAGATTGAATGCCGTTGCCATCAAAGCCATCGACAGATTAGGAAATGAGAGTGATTATACAGCAAGAAAGATTAAATAGTTGGGATACTATCCATTCTAAATTGGTCATTGCGAACCTTTAGGTGAAGCAATCTCAATTACAAATTTAAAACCCGGTTCTGTCTTGGAACCGGGTTTTATTTTAGAATAACTATAAATTATTAATTTAAAATACTGAAAACCAGTTATGTTTTTAAGTGAAATGTGTATTTTTGAGTAAGTTGAAAACTGTGTCGGAATCATTTTTGCATAAGTAATCCCATAATCACCAAAATATAACATTATGAATACTAAAAGACTTTCCACCAACATGGAAAAAGCACTTAGTGACCAGATGAACAAGGAAATTCATGCATCACACATTTTTTTATCTTATGGAATCTGGGCCGATGATAAAGGCTATCAGGGGATTGCTAATTTTCTGTACCGACACGCCCAGGAAGAGAGAAATCACTCCATTAAATTTATGGAATATATTTTAAACAGAGGAGGTAAACCAAAAGTAACGGCTATTCCGGCTCCTCCAGCTGATCCTAAAACACTTACAGCATGCTTTGATGGTGTTTTTAAACATGAAGTAGATAATACCACTGCCATTTATAAAATTGTGGATTTGTCTATGGAAGAAAAGGACTGGGCAACGTGGAATTTTATGCAATGGTTTGTACAGGAACAGATTGAAGAAGAAACATTAGCACAGAATTTAATAGATAAATTAAAAATTGCAGGAGGCGACAGAGCTACTGATGAATCTTTATTTACTTTAGATAAAACTTTACAGGAAGCACCCAATGATGTTCCGCTTGCTCAGAATGCAACAGGAGCTAATCCGTAAGAACACCTGGTGAAACTAAACCTTTTGAAAATCTGTCAGAATACTGGCAGATTTTTTTATTATGAAACTCCCTCAAAAATCACTATCTTTGCACACTCGTAATTCAAGGTTCTGAGTTCAATGTTTAAAGTTGAGAATACCTTGGATTGCCCCTAAACCTTAAACTTTGAATTTTACAATATGAAATGTGGAATCGTAGGCTTACCGAATGTAGGTAAATCAACTCTTTTTAACTGTCTGAGCAATGCAAAGGCTCAATCAGCAAACTATCCTTTCTGTACTATTGAACCGAACCTTGGAACGGTTTCTGTACCGGATCAGAGATTGTTTGAACTGGAGAAAATCGTAAAACCAGAGAGAGTTTTACCCGCTGTAGTTGAGATTGTTGATATTGCAGGTCTTGTAAAAGGAGCCAGCAAAGGAGAAGGATTGGGGAACCAGTTCCTGGCTAATATCCGCGAGTGTGAAGCGATTATTCACGTTTTAAGATGTTTTGACAATGGAAATATCGTTCACGTAGAAGGTTCCGTAGATCCGTTAAGAGATAAAGAAATTATTGATATAGAGCTTCAGCTGAAAGACCTTGAAACTGTAGGGAAAGCAGTGGAAAAAGCTAAAAAATTCATCAAATCAGGGAAGAAAGAAGATATTCTTACTTACGAAACCCTTCAGAATTTACAGAAATTTCTTGAAGATGGTAAAAATGCGAGAGAATTTCCGACTGATGATTTTACAAAATCAATTATCGGAGAAGTTCAATTGTTGACCAATAAGCCTGTTCTTTACGTTTGTAACGTAGATGAAAACTCTATCAAAAACGGAAATGAGTGGATCGCTAAGATTGAAGAAATGGCTAAAGGTGAAGGTGCTGAAGTAGTAGTATTAGCCGCTCAGATTGAAGCAGATATCAACGAGCTTGAAACTTTCGAAGAAAGAGAAATTTTCCTTGATGAGCTAGGGCTTACAGAACCTGGTGTTAACCGTTTGATCAGAAAAGCGTATGATCTTTTGAAACTTCAGACGTATTTTACAGCTGGGGTAAAAGAAGTAAGAGCCTGGACTATCGGACAGGGATGGACTGCTCCACAAGCTGCAGGAGTAATCCACACAGACTTTGAAAAAGGATTTATCCGTGCCGAAGTAATCAAGTATAACGATTATGTCAATTACGGTTCTGAAGTAAAGGTAAAAGAGGCCGGAAAACTTTCTGTAGAAGGTAAAGAATATATCGTGCAGGATGGCGACATTATGCACTTCAGATTCAACGTATAAGAAAAAGTATTAAAGTTAGTTATATTAAAAAGCGCTTCCATGTATTTGGGAGCGTTTTTTGCTTTTATATAAATCGGGTTGAATTTATATTGTGTAATTAAAATTCAGAAAAAATACGCTGCATAAAAAATGCTCCCTGAAATCAGAGAGCAGTCTTTGTTGTTTTATCTTACAATTAAATACCTGTATCGAATCTGCATTTTGATTCCATACAAGATGGGGAGAAAACTACACAGTTGCCAACTATATCAGTACATCTTAACTCTGCCTGCCCGCTTCGGCACTGCGGCTCATAGCATGAAGGATGAATTTGTGTACATATCGTTCCATTTTGTATACTACATATCATTACACCACCTTTAATGGTCTTCAACTCTTTTTTATTCAGTTTTTTACCATTGTTTAAATGTTGATTTTTCATTCGTTAAAGTTTTTATGGTTTAGTTTTTTTGCTTTTACAATTCAATACCAGGCTGGCATTGTAATTCTGCACAGGCAAAAGAATATTTCTTACAAGTAAGGTCTGGAAGCAGACACATTTCTTTTCCTCCGGTAATTACTCTCAACTGTTTTTTGTTCAGTTTTTTTCCGTGATTTAAATTTTTGTTTTCCATTGGTTTGATTTTTAATGGGTTAGTTTTAACGAAAGTAATAAAAATAAATGAAGTATATCACTGTCGTTAGAAAAAAATGGAGAATTTTTTAAATATTTTATTATGATATTGATGATGAATATTAACTATAATTGGTAAATGCACTGAATTTTTCAATAAATTAATAAGGTTTTATTTTTGAGATTTAAAAAGACTTTTTTGCTTCGCCAAACAATCTGGACTCATTTCAAAGAAGATTGGTTGATAAGTTTGTATATTTGAATTTTACAAATTATCTGCCATGGAAAAAGCAGCACATACCTCACTGGAAGATTTTTATAAAGAGATGGCTGCCAAACTGGGCAAAGATCTTGAAAGTATTTTCCCAAAAGGACTTCACAAAGACATTGGTCACTTTAATGTTTTTGATATTGCCCAAACAATAGAAAGGGCAAAGACTACTTCTGAGATGCCTTATAACAGGAGGAAATACTATAAAATAAGCTTTATAAAAGGAAGAAACAGGGCAGAATATGCAGATAAAGTCATTTCAATACAACAGAACGCTCTGTTATTTGCAAACCCTAAAGTTCCTTATCACTGGGTTTCTGAAGATCCCGATCAGTCAGGAAGTTTCTGTGTATTTACCGGAGATTTTTTCATCAAAGATAAATCATACTACAATCTCGAAGATCTTCCTATTTTTCAGCCGGGTGGCGTTCCTGTCTTTGAAATTAATGATGAACTTGCAGAAGAGGTTGAAGGACTTTTTAAAAAGATAAAAAAAGAAATCGATTCAGATTATGTGTTTAAATATGATCTCATCAGAAACTATGTTCTGGAGCTGATTCATTATGGGCAGAAATTACAGCCGGCATCCAAAATATCAGCATCCAATAATTCCTCTATGAGAGTGGTTTCTTTATTTATAGAGCTGCTTGAAAGACAGTTTCCTATTGAATCATGGGAACAGAGGCTGCAACTGAAAACGGCAAAAGATTATGCAGACAGGCTGGCAGTTCATGTGAATTATCTAAATAAAAGATTAAAAGAAAGCACCGGAAAGACAACCACAGAATTTATTTCTGACCGGATTATTCAGGAAGCTAAAATACTTTTAAAACAGACGAAATGGAATGTTTCAGAAATATCTTACGCTCTGGGATTTGAAGAGATAGCCCATTTTTCCAATTTCTTTAAAAGGAAAACCACTTTTACTCCGTTGGAATTTCGTTCCTGATTTGAATTTTGCAAATTTCAGATTGATTCAAGCAAATACTTCAGTCTGAAAATATCCCAACTTTGTACCATCAAAATAATCAAAATACAATGAACACAAAAACAAATACTGCACTGGTAACCGGAGGAAGCCGTGGATTAGGGAGAAATTCAGCACTTAAAATTGCTCAAAAAGGATTGGATGTAATTATTACTTACAGAAGCAACAGGGAAGAAGCAGAAGCTGTTGTCCATGAGATCAAATCACTGGGAAGGCATGCTGTTGCATTTCAGCTTGATACAAAAGACATTAAAAGCTTTGATGCATTTGTGAAAAACGTAACAGATCATTTACAGCAGAACACAGGAAGTACTCATATTGATTACCTGATCAATAATGCAGGAACAGCCTTATATTCTCCCATTACAGAAGTTACGGAGGAACAGTTGGATGACGTGGTGGATATTCACTTTAAAGGAGTGTTTTTCCTGACTCAAAAATTACTGCCATTTATTAATGACGGAGGAGGTATTATTAATATTTCTTCCGGTCTGGCAAGATTTGCAACACCGGGATCTTCTGTTTACGGATCAATCAAAGCAGGAGTAGAAATGCTTACGAAATATATGGCGAAAGAATTGGGATCAAGAAAAATCAAAGCCAATGTTGTGGCTCCGGGAGCTATTGAAACAGATTTTGGCGGCGGAAGGGTAAGGGATAATGAAGAGATCAATGCCATGGTAGCTGGTGCTACAGCACTGGGAAGAGTAGGTCTTCCGGATGATATTGGTGGAGTAGTTGCCTTTCTGTGTACGGAAGATGCAAGATGGATCAATGGACAAAGAATTGAAGTTTCAGGAGGAATGTTTTTATAACATTTATTATAACTAAAATAACCTTGGCGGCTCAGAATGAGCCGCCAAGGTTATTGATATTTGCTTTACTCCTAAAATTATATTTTAGATAAATTCTCAATCGCCCTTTCTAATGTCTCCTGTTTCTTGGCAAAGCAGAGCCTGATGACATTCTCATTCAGTTTGTTTTTATAAAATGAAGAGAAAGGAACACTGGCTACCTTATGATTGATGGTAAGTTCTGAAGCAAAATCAAAATCATTTTTATCGGAAATTTTATTATATTTTACCGCCTGAAAATAAGTTCCTTCACAATCAAGGAGTTCAAATGAAGTGCCTTCAAGGCCTGTTCTCAGAAAGTCTCTTTTTTCCTGAAAAAACTGATTCAGGTGAGTGTAATGTTCATCATTTTTCATGTATTCTGCCAGGGCAAGCTGAATGGGAGTATTTACACAAAAAACATTGAACTGATGTACTTTTCTGAATTCTTCCGTTAAGATTTTTGGTGCTGCACAATAGCCTACTTTCCATCCGGTAACATGGAAAAGTTTTCCAAAAGAGGCCACAAGAAGGCTTCTTTCTTTCAATTCAGGATATTTACAGATACTTAAATGCTGTTTCCCATCAAAAACAATATTTTCATACACTTCATCACTCAAGATAAGGATAGAAGTTCCTTTTACCAGTTTGATAAGTTCCTGTATATCATTTTCTTTCAGGATTTTTCCTGAAGGATTATTGGGGTTGTTAAGAATGATCATCCTGGTTTTTTCACTGACAAGATTTTTTACTTCAGCCCAGTTAATTTCATAATCCGGGGCTTTCATTTCAAATCGTTTTACAATACCTCTGAAAAGTTCTACAGTAGGTTCGTAGCAATCATAGGCCGGTTCAAAAATAATCACTTCATCATCTTTTTTAATAAAAGAGGCAATAGCAGTGAAAATTGCCTGGGTACCGCCAGCCGTAACTGTTATTTCAGAATCCGGATGGTATATTGCCTGATGGCTGTTTTCAATTTTTCGTGCAATTTCTTCCTTTAAACCAATCATGCCTCCAAGCGGAGCATACTGATTGAAGCCTTTTTTAATAAAATGATCTACATGATTTAATAATTCTGAATTGGGCATAAAATCAGGAAACCCCTGAGACAGGTTGATCGCCTCATTTTCATTGGCAAGTTGAGTCATCTGACTGAAAATAGTAGTTCCTACATTGGAAAGTTTTGATAAAGGAAGTTGTATCATAAAAGCAGTTTTGTTGACCGAATTTAATGAAATATTTACAACAGTCTGAATTTATGGTCATAAAATTAGAAAATAACTGATTTAAAGAGAATGATGGAAAATTTCAAGATCAAATGGTCAGTTTCAGAGCACAAAGCAAATCTAAACATTTGTTTAAATTTATATTTATAAAAATGAGCCTACTTTTACGAATTAGCCACATAATATTCAGATTCAGCTTTACTCCAAAAAGATATTAAATTCTTTGTAATACGCCAGTCTGATGTTTCCTACCTGATCGGTGTTATATTTTTTCTAAATTTAGGGTATTAAAAGCAATACCCTAATAAGCAGCATATTTGTAAAATTATCTTTGAATAATATTATTTCAATAGACAATTATTCCTCTTCGTTTTTAAGTATTTCAACATTTCCTTCTTTCATGATAAATCTGTATCCAAAAGGTATTGCTAGATATTTTAAAATATCAGGTCGGGCAAAGGCAACATGATAAAAGTGAACCATTTTCAATGATTTAATATCGTCGTTATAGTCGTCTGTGATAAGATACCAACCACTTTCGTCCTGAGGCGAATCATATCTGATTCCTTCAATATCTTTTCCTTCGTAAACTCCATCTGAAATAACAACTGACTGATTGAAGTTTGGAAAGAGAGGAATAAGATCATGTTGTAAACACATTTCACTTTGCTGTCTAACAACTGAAATTGCTGTATCACAACCTTTATTAAAATCACTACCATCAGAGTTTGCTTCATACAGATCATAACAATTATCTTCATCCAATCTGAATTGTAAAAGCCAGGAATAATAGCCGATATTTTGATTTTTAGAAATAATTGGTTTACTATCTACAATATAGTCGATAATGTATTTAATAACATCTACATAGTCTTCAGGTTGATTACTACCAATGGTAACTCTAATTTCTTTAGAAATATAAGAATCTAATTCTTTTGTTTCCACATAAAGATTATCTACTACATTTATTTGAATTCCTTTGTATGTTATCATATTTTTATTTACGAAAAGACCTGCTATAAGCTTCAATATTTCAAACTTATATTTTTACTCTAAGTATCTCTTTTTAAATCCCAAAGATTATTAATTTTATTCTCCGTGGGTATATTTAACCACTTCTTTTGTTTTTACATTTATTTCTGCATAGGCAACACCACCTATTACCGGTGGTGTTGGAAAATTTCCATGCACAATCCAAATACTGTCATTTTTCTTTTCTGCGACAAACGGTTTTTGTTTATTTATTTCTGATTTACCATAAACTTCCTTCCATTTTGTTTCCGCTATGGAAATGGCAATTTCTTTATCGGTTATAGTCTTTTCTCCTTTGTTAGATATTCTCTGTTCACAACTATAAAGAGAAACTAATAATATAAAAGTATAATATTTCATTTTAAATAAATTATTGGTGACGTGGTAATTGTTTTCGATCTATCAATGGTGTCTTAAAATAAATTAATGCTCCTATTTCACGTTTATCTAATATCGACTTTCCATTATATTGTTCTCCAAAATTTGCTGCTGCATTCTCTCTTGTATTAAATAACACGTGGGGTTCTAAACCTTCCAATTCTCTCGCATCAACAACTCTGTTTCTACTGAAAGCATATGGAGACCAAGTATTATAGGTTTCTGCCAACGGATCTACATTGAAGAACCTTCCCATAGCAGCATCATAATTCCTCCAACGGTAAGAACTCCATCTGGTATCCATCTGGTTTTCCTGTCCCTGAGAAGAGTATCTATAGCTTGGAGATATTGAATTGGAAGTGCTTAGATTTCCGCCAAACTCTAGCCCAAAAGGATAATAGTTCGTAGTCCTGTCAATTTTCAGGTTACCGGAAGCATCTTTATAATACGCCAGTCTGATGTTTCCTACCTGATCGGTATAGTTGTAAATATATTTTTTCTACTAATTTTATAAAACAGGCAATCAATTAGATCACCTGTTTATTAAATTACTTTATTAGAAACTAACAAATCTGAAGTATAATCTGTTTTTTATAAAATTCCTAACTTATACATGATATAAGCTATACTAAAAAAGAAAATACCACCTACTATCATACCTACAAAAAAATTATAAAATCCTTGAGAAAAAGCACCACCTATATCTTCTTGATTATTCTCAAAATCTTTCTTCTTTAAATCCTTATTAAAAAACTTAAAGAAATAATATCTAGTATTTACACCGAAAAAATTGATAATTATTCCTTTAATTAAAATTTCAAATATTTCCATATTAATTTGATTTTTTTTCTTCTTCTGGTTTAAACAAACCGCCAACAACTTTTACTGCTGTAGCCGCCTTTGTTCCGCTTTTCATTTGTCCGTTTAATAATCCTGTTCCTTTATTTAAATATCTATTTAATAATCCTCTTGTAGCTGGGGCAGCCCTTGAGACAATAGTTCCTTTGAAGGTACTGGAAAATTGTGCTGCATTTAATTTCCCAAAATTCAAGCTTTGAGTCACAGCCTCCGTTACAGGTTTTGCCCCTCTAGCAAAAGAAAAAGCTGTAGCAAGAGTATTTGCAAATCCATTTGCCTGATTATAATTTGGAGTTCCATCCAAATTTCCATAGTTTCCACCCAAGGGATTTGCCCATTCAGGTCGTTCCAATAGTCCACCATCAAAAACTTGAGCAGTAACATACGCATCATTGATCATATTGTAGCCAAGCTTTGCAAAAAAATTATCTGATCCCGCTAAAGTTTCTATAAAATCCTTATTCCATTGTCCAATAGATGTAAATTCTGGAGCATTGACAGTTGTACCAGCATCTGTAACAAAGGTATTATAAACATTTGTCCCACTTAAAAGATTGGTGACTGAACCGTTTGAATTCAATGTGAAGCCATAACCACCATATCCTGAACCTTGAAAACCGTTGCTAGAAATCCTAGCAGAAGAATAAACTCCTTCAACATTTTTATAACCAGCAGCTAAAGCCTGTGATGTTGTTTTTACATTTGCATTATAAGTCCAAGTTGATTTTCCATTAACGGTTTGCCTGATCCAATCAACTGGTGCATTACCATCAGGATCAACATATCGAAGTGGGTTATTTAACACATAATTATAAGTTGAAACTCCAGCAAATTTTTCACTTAATGGATCTGGTACTCCCCATCGTCCAATATCTGACATATACATTCTGGTTCCAAAGTCACTCCATCCGGTCTCCTGTTGTTTCTCTTTTCCGTGGGTAGAATACTTATAGTTTGGAGATATTGAATTTGCAGTGCTCAGATCTCCGCCAAACTCTAGCCCAAACGGATAATAGTTCGTAGTCCTGTCAATTTTCAGGTTACCGGAAGCATCTTTGTAATACGCAGTCTGATGTTTCCTACCTGATCGGTATAATTGCTTAAATGTAAAAGAGGCAATCTACAAGGTTGCCTCTTTTAGAATTAATTTATTGCATTTGTTTCATTATTAATAAATTAATTTTTCTTATCAATAGTTGTAACTATAAAATAAAATATTAGGCATCCTGCTATAAGCATTAAACTAGGAATAATGTAAATGTTTACATTAATATGTTGATAGTCATACGAAGCATCTTTTAGAAGTTTTCCTATTAACTGCATTGTAGGAGCGATGATTAAAAAAATTATAGTCCATATTTTTAATATTAGTTTAATTTTCACATATTTTATAAAAATCAATATCAATAAAAAGATTTGTATAATTATTGGAATTATTATATAATAGTCATGGCTCATAAAAAATATATAAGTATTATATATTAAAAGTAGAGCAAATAATGCTATTAAAAAGTAATAAAAAATAATAGAATTAAATTTAGCTTTTTTCATAATCACTTCTTTTTAGTTTTTTCATCAACTACTTTTTCTGCTGATTTTGATACAGCAGTTGCTGTCCCTCCAACGACAGTTTCATGTATAGCTTTCTCAGTTTTAGTCATTGTAGGATTAGCTTTAAATGTTTTGTCTAATAATCCATTGCCAACTTTACCAATTCCTGTACTTATTAATTTTTTAGATCCTTCGATAAGTAAATCTGAATATTTTTCATCAGTTAAGTCAACTCCAAACTTTATACCCCAACCGATATTAGATATAATTTCTGCTGGACCTACTACGGATAATGAAGCCCCTTCAGTAACTGGTGCAACAGTTATAGCAGTAGTAGAAACATACTCACCTCCCTTGTCTAATACTTCGCCTAAAGCATAAGCGCTTCCTTTCATAGTTTCAGACAAACCACGTCCCATTTCTCCGAGTGCAGCAGCCTTTGCTGAATTCCTTTGCAGTATGAGTTCTTTACTTATACTAGGATTTTTACTTATTTGTGTTTCTCTACCTATATTTAGTTTTTCATTAAGAAAATTGGAAACACCATTAAAAAAAGTATTAAGTCCATTTTTCGTTCTAGCTAATAATGGTTCTTCCTCATTTATTTGAACTTTTTCTAATCCTTCCAGCTCTCTACCATCAACAACTCTATTCTCAGAGAAATTATAATGTGACTGATAAGCATATTTTTCGCTTAAAGGGTCTACATTAAAGAACCTTCCCATTGCAGCATCATAATTCCTCCATCTGTAAGAACTCCATCCTGTTTCTCTCTGCTTTTCCTGCCCTTGGGAGGAATAGGTATAATTCTGAGAGATAGAATTAGCAGTACTTAAATCTCCGCCAAACTCCAATCCAAATGGATAATAATGGTTGGTCCTGTCTATTTTCAGGTTTCCGGAAGCATCTTTATAATACGCTAATCTGATGTTTCCTAAATCATCACTAAAAGTGCTTTATTAAAATTTAGGGTATTGAAAACAATACCCTAAATCCACAAAACATATTCTTATCAAAATATATTACAAAAGTCCTCGCATTTCTTTACTATTCATATTAAATTTGGAGAACTCTCTTAAGGCATTTATTGATAGTTCTCCAAACTTGAAATATTCTACTTATTTTCCATGAGTAAAACTAACTACCTTTTTGGTTTTTACATTTACTTCCGCATAAGCTACGCCTCCCAGTTTGTTTTTAGGCAGAGTTCCTTGAACACTCCAAATACTGTCATTTTTTTTTTCTGCAACAAATGGCTTTTGTTCATTTACTGATTTGCCATAAATCTTAAGCCACTTTTCTTCTGCAAGAGAAATTGCAATATTAGAATCCGTGCTCTCTTCTGGATTTTTTTTGAACTCTCCATTTTTACAACAAACAAGGAGGATTGTGAATATTATTAAAAAATAATGTCTCATAATTAATTAATTTTTTTTATTTGATCTATCTATAACTGTATTTGCTTTTCTATCCTCTATTGATTTTAATCCTCCATCTAATTTAAGTTTTGATCCTTCCATTGAGGTTTCTAACTCTGGAAATATCTTAATAGGCTTAGGCTTATAATCTCCAGTTGAAGGATTTGGGTTTTCTATTGGTGGTTTTTTGTTTTGTCTTGTTGGATCAGACGGATCGCTTGGTAATTTAGTCGTAACCGTTTTTTCTGTATCTGAACTAACATCATAATATTTGAGTGAACCATTTGGTGTAGCAACAAAAATATCTAAATTATAATATTCTGCATAACCTTTATCTCCATTCGAACCAGAAAAATTGTTATTATTATAATTAACCTCATAACCTCCATGTGAATGTATAATGGCAGCGGCTTTAGTTCCACTTGGTACCTTGTGGTTGGGTGTAGCTCCTGCATTACCTCCTCTTGTTGGTTTGTTATATGCATAATAAATTTTTCCGTCAGATTTTTTTTCAGAATAAATAATCGCAGCATATTCTCTATATTGTTTAATTGATTTGCCATTATATTGCTGTCCAAAATTTATAGCGGCATTTTCTCTAGTATTAAATAATACATGTGGTTCTAAACCTTCCAATTCTCTTGCATCAACTACTCTGTTTCCACTGAAAGCATATGGAGACCACGTATTATATGATTCCGTCAGCGGGTCAACATTGAAGAACCTTCCCATGGCAGCATCATAATTTCTCCATCGGTAAGAGCTCCAGCCTGTTTCTCTCTGCTTTTCCTGCCCTTGGGAGGAATAGGTATAATTCGGAGAGATAGAATTAGCAGTACTTAAATCTCCGCCAAACTCCAATCCAAATGGATAATAATGGTTGGTCCTGTCTATTTTCAGGTTTCCGGAAGCATCTTTATAATACGCTAATCTGATGTTTCCTACCTGATCGGTGTTATATTTTTTCTAAATTTAGGGTATTGGTTTCAATACCCTAAATCCAGAACAAACATCTTTTAATAAATTCTCATATTTCTTTACCATTAATATTAAATTAAATTTTCTTAAGTCAATTATTCATAGTTCTTTAATTCCTCATTTAAATCTTTTGCAAATTCATCCAAAGTCACAACAAACCCCGTTCTATCATATACTGGAAAAACATTAATCAAGTGGTTTGAATCTGCTATAAAATCAATTATTTGGTTTTCTAAATCATCAAGATCTAACTTTTTAATTTTTGTATCTTCCCATCCAGAAATCATACATAATTTTGCAAACTCTTCTGCACTCCATAGTGGGAACAGTGTTTTACCTTCTATTTCAGATATTACATATTCTCCTTCTTTATTAACAAGTGTGTAAAATATCTCCCAATCGGCGATTTTTTTGATAACATATTTGTATCTTTCAAATGGCTCCAAAAGGATAAAAATGGGTGGTTCTGTCTACTTTAACGTTACCGGAAGCATCTTTATAATACGCAACTCTGATGTTTCCTACCTGATTGGCAAAGTGTTTTTATTAAATTTAGGGTATTAAAAATAATACTCTAAATAAACAACACGTTTGTAAATTTATCTTTTATTGGGTTTTGCATATTTCAGATGCGAAAACATCTCCTTCAAATTGAGTTTCAATAATAGCACATTTTCCTTCTATCTTTTTGATTGTACAAAGATACCCACCATGGGAGTTAATATACTTGTCTGTTTCATCATGCTCGCTTTTGGTAGGGTCTAATAATAATATAAATTGACAGTCACTCTTCCATAATATTCTATAATATCTATCCTTCTGTATTTTTTTCTTTGTTGAAAGATCAAAAACTTCTTCTATCTGAAGAGTTTTGGTTCTGTGTATAAGATATTTTCTGTTTGTCTCCTTACTTATTAATACAAATTTTCCGGTTTTAAAATCTTTGCAAGATAGGTTTCCAGAAATAATTTCTTTTGGATTAGCAAGTAATAATGGAACAAAGGAAAGTAAAATTAAAAGCTTCATAATTTTTAAGGATTATCATTAGGAAGTAAGATTTTGAATTATTTAATCAATAAATTCAGAAAAATGCCACACAAAAGGATTCATGTGGCAATTTGAATTTTGCTACTAAAATAAAGCTCTTAAATAGCTGATTTTCTATTAATATCAAATATATCAATATCTTTTTCCTGAAATATATCTTCTAATGCAGATGTACCGTTTTCCATTTTATATTCGAGTTCTTTATCAGAAATAGGAATACACAAAAGCCAATGTACTGTTTTCGTTTCAAGTTTTAGTGGTTGTAATTTGTCCTCCCATAAAAATGGTGATGTAAACATAATATGTTTCATTTCAGAAGTCTCAAAGTACATTTCAACAATTCTCATAAATACTGAACCTGGTTGGCATTCCCACCCATTATTAGTAATATAAAATCCTGCTGTGGATAGAATATTTGGCAACATTCTGAATTCTCTGTATCCACCAATTAAAAGCTCTATTGGAATGTCTTTAAAGCTATTATCATTCATTTCAATTTTATTGGGGTGATCAGATACTCCTATCGTACCACAAATTTTTATTCTAGGATAAAGAGGATCATCACAGGTGAAAATATCGATAAAATTCTTTTTTTCTTTGTCATAATGACGATCAATTATTTTATTAATACCAACAATATTTGTAATATAGTTAGAAAGTTTTTTGTTTTCTATAGATATTTTATCAAACATGAAATTTAGTTTTAAATTGAGAATTATTCCTCCTCGTCCTTAAGTATTTCAACATTTCCTTCTTTCATGATAAATCTGTATCCAAAAGATATTGCTAGATATTTTAAAATATCAGATCGGGCAAAAGCAACATGATAAAAGTGAACCATTTTCAATGATTTAATAAGGTTCATGAAATATAACTTAGTCAATTATCAATAATATATTCTTGGTGTATTAGATAAAGTTAAATTGAGACTATCACTCTTTTTTCTAATATAAAGATACTTATGATTCTTAATATCTTTTTTTTCCAAAATAATTTTTTGAGGCCCTATATTAATTTGTAATTTTTCACACGTTGATTTCTGCGAATAATAATCTGCTAAATTTATAGTATTATCAGTTGTTATATTTTTACTAAAAATCTCTTTAGAATCACATTTCATAGAAACCTTTTCGTTATCAAAATAATTTTCAAAAAATATATTAATAAAATTTCCATTTATATCCAGTTTTTTCTGCAATTCTGTCAAGTTGGGGTTTGTATTTTCTTGATTTACTGTGTAATTATATCTTTGTTGACATTGGCAAAAAAAGGATATAATTAAAAACAAAATAATTTTTTTCATAGGTATTATGGATTAAAAGGTGATACAAATTGATTATTTTCTACTTCCACTTTAGTCGTTATAGGAACATTCTTTTTAATTTCGCTTAGTTGTTCCTTTGTTACGGTTTCACCGCTTTTGTTTCAGAATTCATTAGATTATCAAATTTCATACTTTGCTTTACTGTTGAAGGATTTGAAGGATCTGTTTCCCCTCCTACCGCACGAATCCTTTCGTGTGGTTAAAAAATTATAGTTCAATACATCAGATTGAAATCCTAAAAACTTTTGCTTTTTTTAATGATTTTATATTTTCAACAGAAATTCTTTATTATTCTGAATTAATATATCAATACCACACATGATAGATATCGAATTGGTAATATAACTTTCACACGAAGGGATTCGTGCGGTAGCGGGGAAAAAGCCACCGAATTTGGTGGCTTTATATCATATTCAGAATTTTACACTAAGTAATTAAAGTATAGAATCTTAATGTGTAAGTGCCGAACAATCTGCAGGTGGGTTAGAAAATGTAATATCTTCGTATGTATCTGAGAATTTTAATTTCCTATTCATTAAAATTGACTTCATACACCCCGAAATCGGAACTGGTGATAAAAAAGTTATTTCATCTTTTTTGTTTAAAACAATATGCCAATTTTTAAAATCATCATTAATTACTGTTTGCTTTTTTTTATTGAAATTTTCATATTTGGTTTTTTTAAACATTTTCTCTATGCTTTTGCATTCATTATCAGGTAGTATGAGTTTATATCCCTCGAAGATAAAAACATTTTTGTATTGAACACCTTCCATAAATTCAGGTTTAAAAAAAGCTACGTCAATTGAATATTCACCTTTCTCTTTTGTTTGGTCGTGAAAAGCTACTGCTAATATTTCATTCTTATTATCAATTTTTCGTTTTTTAGAAATATATTCTATATATCCTTTGATAATATTGTGTAAATCTTGTTTCTTAATAGCACTTTTATTAAATGTAAAAAAGAAAACAAGAGTAATTAAAAGTATTTTTTTCATAGATTTAAATTAATTTATTTTTTCTTTCCTGTATATACCGCTTCATTGTAATTATATTTTACATACCCACCACTTGCACCATTATTTTTTAGCCATGTATTATACACATACTTAGATATTGCATTATTGCTTTTTGAACGACCTTTATCACCAGCATCTTTGTATGCTACGCCAAATGTTGGATTTCCTTTGTTCCAATTTCCTTCACCAAATCCAGAAGGGTTATATTCAAATCCCGGATGGGAGTGAACAGCTTCAGAATACACACCATCTTTTGTTATATGCATTGTGCCAGACCCCATGCTTAGGTTATGATTAGCCAAAACATCAGCTGCACTTGCGTGTTTAGTTTCATTGTAATTTGTACTTATTACATTTGTAGAAAATCCATCAGAAAAATCAAATTTATCCTGCCCAAATTCTACATAAGTATTGTCCGCTATAAATTCGAAAACTTGTGTAGCAGTATTATAATCATTTATTTGGAAATAGCCGAAATCAGGTCCAACTCCTGCAATTGAAATCTTTTCATTTTCCAATTCTCCTATTTGAGAGTCTCCTGTAGGGTTTGATTCTGATACATTTGTTCTTGCAATTTGGATAGACTTAGATTCATCTTCATTGGTAACAGTGTCATAAGCATTATTATCTTTTGTTCTCTCTATATTACCATTGTTAAGTATTTTAATTTTATCCTCTGCCTGTCTACCATCGGGGTCGATAAACCTAATTGGGTTATTCAAAGCATAGTTGTAAGGACTAAATCTTCTCGAAGTTTCAGCTAAAGGGTCGATTACTCCCCAACGCCCGATGTCTGCCATATAGAACCTTGCTCCATAATCATACATCCCCGTCTCCTGTAGTTCCTTACCGTTGTACTTGTAACTGTAATACCCTCCAAAATTAGAACTACTAAGCATCCCTTCAATATGATTCAATCCAAATGGATAATAATTGTTGGTATCTGTAACTTCAAGAACGCCTTCGCTGTTTTTGGCAAAGCTTACCCTGGCATTCCCAAGGTGATCTCTGTACTGGTAAATATAGCGGTTTTCTGTGAAACTGTAAAATCCTTCTGCTGTGGGCACAAAATCAAGCTTCCATGTTGGAGTTAAGTCAATACCAAGGAACAGAAGACCTGCATTTTTATAGGCCTGTTCTTCAAAAGCTGTTTAATCTGATTAAAAACTATAAAAGCATTATTTCTTAAGAAGCTACTTTTGAGGATAAACTGGATTTTAAGAAACTTGATTAACCTGCTTAATGGGGGAAGCTCAATCAATGATCTTTAAAATGGCAGATCAAATACTTATACTTACTACCAAAAATTTAAAAACTTTTTTAATAAAAATGTGACTGCTTTATAAAACATAAAACCCTCGCAATTTTGCAAGGGTTATTTTTTATCTGCCACACGATACAATCGTGCGGGAGCGGGGTTGCAGGACGAAGTGGGCAAATTGATCAATGTTCACGGTGCTGTCATCGGAAGATATGAACGTGAGGAAGTAAAACCATCCATTGAGATGGCTACACAACTTGCGGAAGTTTTAGGCGTTTCTTTGGATTATCTCGTTGGTTCTGTAAGTCTCCCCAAAATCCTCGACATCCAAAAACTAAAAGAGAACGACAGACAACACGTTTTCGCTCTCCTTGATGTGTTTCTCAAACAAACTAAACTTCAAAGCATTATGTAAAACACAAAAACCATCGCAATTTGCGATGGTTTTTTATATTGATTCTGAATTTATGATTTTATTATCATTCGTCATCTTCTAAGTTTTCATACTTATAATCCGTTAGAATTAGTATCCCAAAATATTTCCATTCAAACTCATCTTGATAATTAATTCTTAAGATTAATGTCTTCTTTGTTTTTTGGAGTATTTCAATGGAATTAATTACTTTATGATGTGAGGGGTATTTTCCATATGGTGAAGAAGCTACAAAATTTTTAGGACTTTCTCTTATCATATTAAATTCATCAAATATCCCTAGCTTTATTTTTTCCTGAGATTTAAAGTTCTCTGATCTCAAACACATTATTTTTTGAAAGCTCTTACTTACATCATCATACTTATATAAAGCCTCTTTATCGGAATTATACTTCAAATATTCGAACTTCATCTTAGAAGTGTCTTGTTTAAAATAATCAAATATTCCTAAATCAATCTTTTCATTGTTTAGCATTCCTGATTTGTATGTTATAATAATGGGTTTATAAAATTCTAATATCTGTCCTTTTACTAAATTAACGAAAGATAAAAATAGGATAGATAAAACTGCTATTTTTTTAATTTTTCTTATCATTCTTTTCTTTTTTTGCATCTTCTCTAACTTTAACAAGTTGATTAACAATTACATCTGAAGGAGAGCCCGTTTCTCGTGGAGCAATAAGTTTAAAAGAGTCAGCCCCATATTTAACATGATCTGTATCTGCACCTGAATCAGTTCCATCTTCAATATGTGCTTTGCCTTCATGATAAATTGCTTCTGCTAAATCATAATTACTATATCCAACAGTCTTTGAATTACCTTCATCATCTACATTTGTAGCACTATATCTTGAATCACTATTCTCTTCTTTAAAATAGTTTTCATTTAAAGATATTAAATGAACTTTCTTATCGCCAGATTGAGATATGTCTAGATTATTAAATTCAGACATATTACTATATCCTTCAGGAACTGATACTTTCCCATCTTTTGCAAGTCCCATAGATTTAACATCTCTTATTGTTTCTGCTACAGTAGAAGAACTGGCACCAAAGTTCTTAGAATTTATATAAATATCATCTGTTTTACTTGTTCCATACTTATCCCAAAGCCTTTTGCCTTCAGGGGTTTTATATAATATCTCTTTTGAAGCCTTAAAAGATCCATTTGCTGTTAAGATAATAATATCTTTTCCTGATCTACCATCTGGATCAATAAACCTTATTGGGTTATCAAAAGCATAAGTATAAGTTGAAAATCTTCTTGATTTCTCTGCCAATGGGTCTACAACTCCCCATCTTCCAATATCCGCCAAATAGAACCTTGCCCCATAATCATACATTCCTGTCTCCTGTAACTCCTTGCCATTGTACTTGTAGTTATAATAACCTCCAAAGTTTGAGTAAGAAGACCCTCCTATATGGTTTAATCCAAATGGATAATAATTATTGGTATCTATAGATTCCAGCACTCCAGCATTATTTTTAGCAAAGGTGATCCTTGTATTTCCTAAATGATCCTTATAGTTGTAAATATAGCGGTTTTCTGCGAAACTGTAAAATCCTTCTGCTGTGGGCACAAAATCAAGTCTCCATTGTGGAGTTAAGTCAATATCAGGGAACAGAAGCCCAGTATTTTTATAGGCCTGATGTTTAAAAGCTGTTTAATCTGATTAAAAACTATAAAAGCATTATTTCTTAAGAAGTTACTTTTGAGGATAAACCGGATTTTAAGAAACCTGATTTGATTAACATGCTTAATGGGGGAAGCTCAATCAATGATCTTTAAAATGCCAGATCAAATACTTATACTTACTACCAAAAATTTAAAAACTTATTTTAATAAAAATGTGACTGCTTTATAAAACATAAAACCCTCGCAATTTTGCAAGGGTTGTTTTTTTATCTGCCACACGATACAATCGTGCGGGAGCGGGGCTCGGACTATTATTATTTGATGCAATTTAGTTTTGACTGCGGATCAACTTTTAAATAATTAATGTATTTCGAATAACTTAAAATATTATTAACTACACTTTCTTCATTCTTAAAATTATCTCTTATATAAGCAATAGCTTGATTTATTTTTAGATTATCATTGGGACAATTTATAGATTCAAATATTTTTATTTTCCCTTTATGCTTTACGTAAATATGAGTAAACGAATATCTAATGTCTTTTACATAAAAAACGTAAACCCCATCTTGTAAAAATTTATTTTCTTTTAAAGAAATTGATTTTATTGTTTCCTTTGTATCGGAAGATAAATTTGTAATATAAAACTGTGTTTGTATACCATTTTTTTTTAAAACTTCAGAGTATATTGTGTTTTTTATATTTTCATCTATTATCTCTTTCATGTTTTGGTAGTCATTATTATTTGTTTGGGCTCTACAACTTACAATTATAAATAAAAACAGACACATTAATTTATTCATTTTTATTTGTTTTTTAGTTTGAGTTTAATATTTTTTCGGCATTAATAGGATCTCTTTTAATTCCAATCTGAACAGAAGTTGTCATTTCTACCTTTGTGGCAGCCGCTTCAGGATCCCTAGAACTAGGCGTTCCTTCGGAGCGCCCTTTAATACTACTTATATCTTCTTTGTTTAAATCATGCTCATTTTCATGGGCATTTACTACTGTCATTGCATCGTTTTTAGTGAAATTACTTGCTCCTGTATAATTTAAAGCATCAACCTGCTCTTGAGTAAAATTCCCTTCAAAAATTGTAATCGTTGCTTCTTTATATATAGAATTACCATTTGAATCTGTTATATAATCTGCTTTTCCATCCCATGTATTAGTTTTATCATTCCAATTTAAAGCATTACCATTTGCATCATGGGCTTGATGTAAGCCTAATAAACCATTATTAACTTTTTCTGAAGTAATTTGAAAATTAACTTTAGTTTCATTATTAGCAACACCCATAAATTGAGACATAGCTTTTGAACTCCCAGAGTCATTCGTCATAGAAACCATACGCTGCAACTCTTTTGACGCATTACTTCCTAAAACTATTTTGCCATTTACTACGTTAGCATCGACTTTTTTTCCATCCGTTCCAACAAAATAGTTTGGCCCTCTACCATCCGGATCAATAAATCTAATTGGATTATCAAAACAATAATTATAAGGTGACCATCTTCTCATTTTCTCCGCGAGCGGATCTACGACTCCCCATCTTCCAATATCCGGCATATAAAATCTTGCTCCATAATCATACATTCCAGATTCTTGCAGCTCTTTTCCGTTGTATTTGTAACTATAATACCCTCCAAAATTAGAACTACTAAGCATCCCTTCAATATGATTTAACCCAAATGGATAATAATTGTTGGTATCTGTAACTTCAAGAACCCCTTCGCTGTTTT